>NZ_JBSGXP010000096.1:0-33408 GCF_053610105.1 Kitasatospora sp. NPDC054939
CCCCCGGACCCTGTGTCCGGGGGCGGGGCCCCTCACACGTCCGGCCGCCGCTCCGGCGAGCCCCTCTCGTCTCCGGCCGCCGTCCCGGCGAGCCCCTCTCGTCTCCGGCCGCCGTCCCGGCGAGCCCCTCTCGTCTCCGGCCGCCGTTCCGGCGAGAAATGGCATGACACCCCGTCGGAATCGCTGGTACGTTCGCCGACGTGGCAAAGCTGAACCAGATCATCGCCGTTGAAAAGGGCGTCAAGTCCAAGTCCTTCCAGGAGCTGACGCAGGCCCACCAGGACCTCCAGAAGCCCGCGCTGCTGGCCGGCATCGCCCGGACGTACCAGCCCAAGGACGAGGAGGGCGAGCAGCTTCCCCCGGAGTCCACCCGGGTCCAGGTCAAGGCCGAGGACGTGCTGCGGGCGACCGCCGCCACGCTCACCCGGCTGTTCGACGTCACCGCGACCAAGGACTGGGCCAACACCGACGCCCGGGCGGACGTCGTGGTCGAGGGCCGGACGCTGGTGTCCGGCGCCCCGGTGACGTACCTGCTCTTCCTGGAGAAGCAGCTCACCGACCTGCGCACCTTCGTCCGCAAGCTGCCGGTGCTGGACGCCGCCGAGTCCTGGCAGCACGACGCCTCCAGCGACGCGTGGAAGACCGACGCGGTGCGCACCATCCGCACCAAGAAGGTCCCGCGCAACCACGTGAAGGCCGAGGCGACCGAGAAGCACCCGGCCCAGGTCGAGGTGTACTACGAGGACGTCGCGATCGGGTACTGGACCACGGTCAAGTTCTCCGGCGCCCTCCCGGCCCGGCGGGTGAACGAGCTCCTGGAGCGGGTGGAGAAGCTCCAGCAGGCCGTCCAGTTCGCCCGCGAGGAGGCCAACAGCGCCGAGATCACCGACCGCAGGGTCGGGGACGCGGTGTTCGGCTACCTGTTCGGGTAGCCCCACGATCGCCCCCGGGTGAGACCGGGGGTGGCGCGAAGAGCGCAAGCTGACACTGACGTTGAAGCTGACATCAGGGGAACGGTGGAGGTTCGAGTCCTCCCCCCGGCACCACGCGCCGGGGTGGCCCAACATGGCAGAGGCACCCCTGTGAGACTCAGACTCCCGCTCAAGTCTCAGCATTCGCCACCGAGCGCCGGATCGACCGGGTGTGTGCTTCTGGCGTCGGATGCGGGTTCGACTCCCGTCTGCGCCTCTCCATGGCGCGGTAGCTCAATGGCAAAGCGCGATGCCGTAAGACTGACCCACACCCTTAAACGTGCCGGTGCGAGCAATTGGGTGGCACCTCAGGGGCCCGGGAGCTGGATATGCCTCCCGGGCCCCGTCACCGTTCCCCGCCCGCTCCGGGCGGACGGGGCGCCGGCTCAGGCGCTCGCGGTGTAGTCGTAGAAGCCCCGGCCGGACTTGCGGCCCAGCAGACCCGCGTCCACCATCCGGGAGAGCAGCGGGGGAGCGGCGTACAGCGGCTCCTTGTACTCGTCGTACATCGACTCGGCGATCGACACGATGGTGTCCAGGCCGATCAGGTCGCACAGCCGCAGCGGGCCCATCGGGTGGGCGCAGCCGGCCTCCATGCCCTTGTCGATGTCCGCGGCGGTCGCCACGCCCGACTCGAACATCCGCACCGCCGACAGCAGGTACGGCACGAGCAGCGCGTTCACCACGAAGCCGGCCCGGTCGCGGGCGCGGATCGGCTCCTTGTTGAGCACCCCGGTCGCGAAGGTCTCGACCCGCTCGGTGGTGGCCGCCGAGGTGGTCAGGGTCGGGATGACCTCGACCAGCTTCTGCACCGGCGCCGGGTTGAAGAAGTGCAGGCCGATGACCTGCTCCGGCCGCGAGGTGGCGGCGGCCAGCTTGACGATCGGGATGGACGAGGTGTTGGAGGCCAGGATCGCGTCGCGGCGCTCGACCACCTGGTCCAGCGTCTGGAAGATCTGGACCTTGATGTCCTCGCGTTCGGCGACCGCCTCGACCACCAGGTCGCGGTCGGCGAAGTCCGCCAGGTCGGTGGTGAAGGACAGCCGGGAGAGGGCCTCGTCCCGCTGCTCGACGGTCAGCTTGCCGCGCTTGACCGCCGTATCCAGCGAGTTGGTCAGCCGGGTGCGGCCGAACTCCAGGGCCTCGCCACTGGCCTCCGAGACCAGGACGTCCAGCCCGGCGCGGGCGAAGACCTCCGCGATCCCCGACCCCATCAGACCGCAGCCGATCACTCCGACGCGCGCGATGTCACTCACTCAGTTGCCCTTCCGTGGTGCTGGGGGTCGCCCAGCGACAGGTGGTCCCAGCAAGCTGCTGTTGAGAGGGAGGCGCACCGGTACGGGTGGTCCCGTGCGCCGCCACGACGACGTTACTACTCCGTACCGGCCAGTAGGTCATCCCCTCCCCGACGGCGCAGGTCAGCGGGCCTCCCGGCGCCCGGGCCGCACCGCCGCTGGGCCGGACGGGTGAGGCCCGGCCCGCCGCCCGTGCGCCCGGGGCGCCGCCCGCCCGGCGGCCGACAGAATGCGGCCGACGCAATGCGGGCCGCCGGACGCGGGCGACCGAGCACGGCCGACCGGCCGCGCGGCCCGCGCCCGAGGGGAAGGGAGCAGGCATGCCGACGGGATCGCTGGCAGGACAGGTCGGACTGGTCACCGGCGCCGGCCGGGGCATCGGACGGGAGATCGCCGTCGGCCTCGCCGCCGAGGGCATGGCGGTCGGCCTGGTCGGCCGCACCCACGAGACGCTCGTCGAGACCCTCCGGGAGTGCGTCCGGCACGGCTCCCGCGGCGTCGCCGTCGCCGCCGACGTCACCCGGCACGGCTCGGTCCGCGAGGCCGTCCGCACCGTCGAACGCGACCTCGGCCCGATCGACCTGCTGGTCAACAACGCCGGCCAGGTCGACCGCGCCGAGGTCCCGCTCTGGGAGACCGACCCCGGCCAGTGGTGGCAGGTCGTCGAGACCAACCTGCACGGCCCCTACAACCTGCTGCGCTGCGTCCTGCCCGGCATGGTCGAACGCCGCAGCGGCCGGGTGCTCAACCTCAACTCCGGCTTCGCGTTGCGCCCCGACGGCCACTACACCGCCTACGCCACCTCCAAGGGCGCACTGCTGCAGCTCTCCGACAACATCGCCGACTCGCTCGCCGCCCACGACGTGGTGGTCCTCGACATCAGCCCCGGCGCGGTCGCCACCGACATGACCGCCGCGATGCCGATGTTCCGCGACATGAAAGCCTGGGGCTCGATCCCGTACATGGTCGCGGTCGCCGTCGACGCGGCCCGCGGGCGCTTCGACGCCCTGCACGGCCGCTTCGTCCACGCCGGACGGGACGACCTCGCCGAACTCGTCAGCCGCGCCGAGCGGATCCGCGAGGACGACGCCCGCACCCTGCGGCTGCGCCCGTACGGGCCCGACGACCCGATGGCCTGAGCCGCCGACCCGCTCCTCCCCGGCGCCCTTCGAACACAGATCGGCCTGTCCGCCCGCCCGGACCGTTCGGTAGCATCGCAAGCCGATGTACGGGGAATCGCGGACGGCAGGTCAAAAACCGCCCGTTCCGCGGTATTTGAGTCTCGATGGGGGAGAACCGATGACCGACGACACCGCGGTCGCCGCAACCGGGGATGACAGCGCCGCCGACTGGGACTGGGCCCACACCCAGGACTGGCAGCCGCCGCGCGAACTGGACACCGGCATCCCGCACACCGCGCGGATGTACGACTACTACCTGGGCGGCAAGGACAACTTCGAGGCCGACCGCAAGGCCGCCGAGGCCGCCATCGCCGCCTACCCCGCGCTGCCGCTGCTGGCCCGCACCAACCGGGAGTTCCTCGGCCGCGCGGTCGAGTACACGGCGGGGGCCGGGCTGCGCCAGTTCCTCGACATCGGCACCGGCATCCCGGCCGTCGGCTCCACCAACGAGGTCGCCCAGCGCGCCGCCCCCGACGCCAAGGTGGTGTACGTCGACAACGACCCGATCGTCGCCACCCACGCGCGCGCCCTGCTGGCCGGCCACCCGGTCGGCCACACCTCGGTGATCGAGGCCGACCTGCGCGAGCCGGCCGGCATCCTCGACCACCCCGGGCTGCGCGCCGCGATCGACCTGCAGCAGCCGGTCGCCCTGATGCTGGTCGCGGTGCTGCACTTCGTCCGCGACGAGGACGGCGCAGCCGAGATCGTCCGCACCCTGCGCGACGCGCTCGCCCCCGGCAGCGCACTGATCCTCTCGCACGGCAGCCCCGACTTCGCGAGCCGGGAGAGCGCCGCCGAGGGCGCCCGGATCTACCGCAGCGCCAGCGCCCCGCTGGTACTGCGCACCCGGGCCGAGATCGAGCCGTTCTTCGGTGACTTCGAGTTCGTCGGCCCCGGCCTGGTCCAACTGCCGCTCTGGCGGCCGGAGGCCGGGCACGTGCCGACCGGGGAGCTGCCCGAGGGGTGGGCCGACGTCTCCGCGTACGCGGGCGTCGCCGTCAAGCGCTGACCGGGCCGACCGGGGCCGGGAGCCGGCCGCGCAGCCGTTCGCGTCACGGCCGCGCGGCCGGCTCCCCGGCCGCCCGCTCCGCCCGCCACGCCAGGTGCTCGGCGTGCACCCGCTGCCACAGCGCCGCCAGGTCCTCCCGCGGAACCTCGGCGAGGGAGAGCCCGAAGATCCCGCGCAGCGCCCCGAACCACTCCTCGGGCGTGCCGAGTTCGACCTCCTTGACCGGCCCGGCGCCCTCCACCCTGGTCAGCACCGCCCCGCGCAGCACGTCCACGCCCCGGGCGTCGCGCCGCTGGGCGATCAGGATCCGCCGGAACGGGGACTCGGGCGCGGTCGACAGCCAGGCGTGCTTCTCCGCGAACGCCTCCATACCGACCGCCTCCGGGGCGAAGTCCATCCCGGCGAAGGCGCCGTGCGGGTCGTGGTCCAGCCGCCAGCCGCCGGGCACCGCCTCGGACGGGCGCAGCCCCAGCTCGAACGGGCCCTGCCGGTAGCGGCCGGCGCGCAGCGGCAGCGGCTGGTGCAGCGCGTCGCCGAGGCCGACGTCCACCAGCCAGACGCCGCCCTCGCAGGGCACGGTGAGCGTCAGGTGGTTGGCACTCGCCCCCGGGGCGGGCGTGGCGAGGTCCCCGTGCACACCGCCGACGTGCCGGGAGACCCGGTACCCCAGCGCCTCCAGCAGGGCGGCGAACGCGCCGTTGAGGTGGAAGCAGTACCCGCCGCGCCCGCGCAGCAGCCGCCCGACGGCCTCCTGCGGATCCACCGAGGTCGGCCGCCCCAGCTGGATCTCCAGCGCCTCGTACGGCACCCGCTCGACGTGCGCCGCGTGCAGCGCCCGCAGCACGGCGAGCGAGGGAGCGGCCGGCCGGGCGACCCCGAGCCGGGCGAGGTAGCGGTCGACGTCGACGGCGTTCAGCATGCCGGGACGATACCCCGCGGCACCGACACCCCGTCACCCCCACGGGCTACCCTGCCCCGTGACCTCCACCCCACCCCTGCCCCCCGCCTCCGCCGACCTGCTCGGCCGGGTCCGGGAGGGCGCCGCCGGCCGGCTGGCCCGGCAGGCGGCGCAGCCGGTGGGGTGAGGTGGGGCGGGGGCTCGGCGGGGTGAAATTGGTGCGACGGGGGGCGGGGGCGGCTGTTAGTTTCCGTGCCATGCAACCCCTGAACGAGAACGAGATCCGCGGCTCCTTCGTGAACTGCTCGAAGGGCGAGGCCCGCCGACTCAACCTGCCCCGGGGGCTGGCCGACGTGCGCTGGAGCGACTTGGACTTCCTCGGCTGGCGGGACCAGGGCGCCCCCGACCGCAGCTATCTGGTCGCCGCGTACGACGGCGGGCTGGTCGGCGTCACGCTGCGGGTGCCCTCGGTGCGCCGCAGCCTGACCCGGACCAACGTCTGCTCGCTCTGCATCAGCGCGCACGCCGGCTCCGGGGTGGCGCTGCTCACCGCCCGCCGGGCGGGCGCGGCCGGCCGTGAGGGGAACTCGGTCGGCACCTACATGTGCGCCGACCTGGCCTGCTCGCTGTACGTGCGCGGCATCAAGAAGTCGCCGCTGGTCAGCCGCCCGGAGGAGTCGCTGGGCCTGGAGGAGCTGATCGCCCGCACCCGGACGAACCTGGACGCCTTCCTGGCCCAGGTCCTCGACGACCGGACGGCCTGACCGGCGGGGGCCGCGGCAGTGCCCGAATCAGTGCCCGCGTCAGTGCCTGCGCAGCTGGTCGAGGTCGCGCCGCTCCCGCTTGGTGGGGCGGCCGGCCCCGCGGTCGCGCACGCCGGCCGCCGCGACCAGCTCGCGCGGCGGCCTCGGCGGACTGTTGTCGACCAGGCACTCGGCCGCGGGGCCCGCGCCGACCCGCTTGCGGATCAGCCGCTGCACCACGACGACGCGCTCCCAGCCGTCCTGGCGCACCCGGACCTCGTCGCCGACCTTGACCGCCTGCGCGGGCTTGGCACTCGCGCCGTTCAGCCGCACGTGCCCGGCCCGGCAGGCGGCCGCCGCCAGCGACCGGGTCTTGGCGAGCCGCACCGACCAGATCCAGCTGTCCAGCCGGACGGTTCCCTCGTCATCCACCATGCTCCGACCCTAACGCGGAACGGGGCTCAGGCCGACGGGGATTCCTGGACGGCCCAGCCGTTGCCCTCGGGGTCGTTGAAGAACACGAACGAGTTCCAGGCGCCGCCGTGCCCGTCCAGCCGGACGCCGTCCTCGAAGTGCTGGACGGGGCTGACCTCGACGCCGCGGGCGTGCAGTTCGGCGTGGGCCCGCTCGATGTCGTCGACGACCAGTTGCAGGCCCTTCATCGAGCCGGGTGGCGCCTCGGTCACCCCGGTGCCGATGACGATCGAGCAGCCGGAGCCGGGCGGTGTCAGCTGGACGACCCGTACGCCGTCACCGAGCCGGGTGTCGTGGTCGACGGTGAAGCCGGCCTGCTCGTTGTAGAACACCTTGGCCCGGTCCACGTCGGCCACCGGGACGACCACCACTTCGAGCTTCCAGTCCATGACTCAGCCCCTTCCGATCGGGCCCCTCCAGTATCGGTTCGGTGGGCGACCCCCGCGCCCGGGACGGCCGGTCGGCTAGCCTGACCACGATGAACCGCCTCAGCACGCCCGCCACCCCCGCCGTCGAACCCTTCGACACCCCCTGGGGCGAGTTCGCCCTCACCCGCTACCCGGAGGACCCGCGCGAGCGGCTGCGGGCCTGGGACGCGGCCGACCACTACCTGCTGCAGCACCTGGCCGGCCGGGCCGACAGCGCGCAGGGCGCGGCCGTGGACCCGGCGGGCCGGGAGGTCACCGTGCTGGGCGACCGCTGGGGCGCCCTGGCGACCGCGCTCGCCGCCCACCGCCCGACCCAGATCGGCGACTCCCACCTCGGCCGGCGGGCCACCCTGGCGAACCTGGAGCGGGCCGGCGCGGAGCCGGGCGCCGTGCGGCTGCTCTCCACCCGGGACACCCCGCCGGAGCGGATCGACGTCCTGCTGGTCCGGGTCCCGAAGAGCCTCGCGCTGCTGGAGGACCAGCTGCACCGGCTCGCCCCGGCCGTCCACGCGGACACCGTGGTGATCGGCACCGGCATGACGACCGAGATCCACACCTCCACCCTGGAGCTCTTCGAGCGGATCCTCGGGCCCACCCGCACCTCGCTGGCGGTCCGCAAGGCCCGCCTGATCCTCTGCACCCCGGATCCGGCGCTCGCGCCCGGTCCGAGCCCGTGGCCGCGCAGCTACGCCCTGCCGGACGGCATCGGGGCGGTCTCCGGCCGTACGGTGACCAACCACGCCGGCACCTTCTGCGCGGACCGCCTGGACATCGGCACCCGCTTCTTCCTGGGCCACCTGCCGCGGACCGCCCCGGGCGCCCGGATCGTCGACCTCGGCTGCGGCAACGGGGTCCTCGGGACGGCCGCGGCGCTCGCCAACCCGGGGGTGCGGACGGTCTTCGTGGACGAGTCGTACCAGGCCGTCGCCTCCGCGGAGGCGACCTTCCGCGCCAATCTGGGCCCGGACGCGCCGGCCGAGTTCCTGGTCGCCGACGCCCTCTCCGCCGACGCCCTCGCCGAGAACGACCCGGCCGGCGGCGGCCTCGCACCCGGCTCGGTGGACTTCGTCCTCAACAACCCGCCCTTCCACTCCCACCAGGCCACCACGGACGCCACGGCCTGGCGGATGTTCACCGGCTCCCGCCGCGCGTTGCGCCGGGGCGGCGAGCTGTGGGTGGTCGGCAACCGCCACCTGGGGTACCACGCCAAGCTGCGCCGGCTCTTCGGCAACTGCGAGACGGTGGCCGGCAACCCCAAGTTCGTGGTGCTGCGCGCCGTCAAGCGCTGAGCCCGGCGACCGCCCCCGCGCGGGCCGCGCCCACGGCCGGGACGGCGTCCGCGGTGAACACCCGACGACGGCCGGATGATCATCCTCGGACCGGCGTGGCCCCTGCGCGCCCGGCGGAGGATCGTAGGAGGTGCCACTGACCGGGCGGGCCGTCAACTCCTTGCATGAATGTTCCGTGCTGCGTATATTCATGCCACGACCTAGGAGGGAAACGCCATGGCATTGCGAGTCGCCGTCGCCGGTGCGAGCGGGTACGCGGGTGGCGAGGTGCTGCGCCTGCTGCTCGGACACCCGGAGATGGAGATCGGGGCGCTCACCGGCGGGTCGAACGCCGGCACCCGGCTGGGCCTGCTCCAGCCGCACCTGCTGCCGCTGGCCGACCGCGTCCTGCAGGAGACCACCCCGGAGGTGCTGGCCGGGCACGACGTGGTGTTCCTCGCCCTGCCGCACGGCCAGTCCGCCGCCGTCGCCGAGGCGCTCGGCCGGGACGTCCTGGTGGTCGACTGCGGTGCGGACTTCCGGCTGAAGGCCGCCGCCGACTGGGAGCAGTTCTACGGTTCCGCGCACGCCGGCACCTGGCCGTACGGGCTGCCCGAGCTGCCCGGCCACCGCGCCGCGCTCAAGGGGGGCAACCGCATCGCCGTCCCCGGCTGCTACCCGACCGCGGTCTCGCTGGCGCTGTTCCCCGCGTACGCCGCGCAGCTCGCCGAGCCCGAGGCGGTGGTCGTCGCGGCCTCCGGCACCTCCGGGGCCGGCAAGGCGGCCAGGACCCACCTGCTCGGCAGCGAGGTCATGGGCAGCGTCAGCGCGTACGGCGTCGGCGGGGTGCACCGGCACACGCCGGAGATGTCGCAGAACCTCACCCCGCTCGCCGGGGAGCCGGTCTCGGTCTCCTTCACCCCGACCCTGGTGCCGATGCCCCGCGGCATCCTCGCCACCTGCTCGGCCAAGGCCCGCCCCGGGGTGACCTCCGAGAGCCTGCGCGCCGCCTACGCCGAGGCCTTCGCGGACGAGCCCTTCGTCCGCCTGCTGCCCGAGGGGCAGTGGCCGCAGACCAGCAGCGTCTACGGCTCCAACGCCGCCCTCGTCCAGGTCGCCCTGGACGCCGCCGCCGGGCGGATCATCGCGATCAGCGCGATCGACAACCTGGTCAAGGGCACCGCCGGCGGCGCGGTGCAGTCCATGAACATCGCCCTGGGCCTGCCGGAAGAGCTGGGCCTCCCCCTGAACGGAGTCGCACCGTGACCGACAGTCGGAACGTGGGAGTCACGGCGGCCAGGGGCTTCCGCGCCGCCGGGGTCACCGCCGGCATCAAGGCCTCCGGCACCCCCGACCTCGCGCTGGTGGTCAACGAAGGACCCTCGCTCGCCGCGGCCGGCGTCTTCACCTCCAACCGGGTCAAGGCCGCCCCCGTGCTCTGGTCGCAGCAGGTGCTGAAGGGCGGCCGGGTCTCCGCGGTGGTCCTCAACTCCGGTGGCGCCAACGCCTGCACCGGCCCGCTGGGCTTCCAGGACACCCACGCCACCGCCGAGCGGGTCGCCGAGGAGCTGGAGCTCAACGCCGGCGAGGTCGCCGTCGCCTCCACCGGTCTGATCGGCGTCCGGCTGCCGATGGACATCCTGCTGCCGGGCGTCGCGCTGGCCGCCGGCGAGCTGAGCGCCACCGGCGGCGAGGCCGCCGCGATCGCCATCAAGACCACCGACACCGTCCACAAGACCGCCCAGGTCACCAGCCCGGCCGGCTGGACCGTCGGCGGCATGGCCAAGGGCGCCGGCATGCTCGCCCCGGGCCTGGCCACCATGCTGGTCGTGCTCACCACGGACGCCGACGCCGACGCCGGCGCCCTGGACGCGGCCCTGCGCGCCGCCACCCGGACCACCTTCGACCGGGTCGACTCCGACGGCTGCATGTCCACCAACGACACCGTGCTGCTGCTCGCCTCCGGCGCCTCCGGCACCGCCCCGGACGCCGCCGAGTTCACCGAGGCCGTCCGCACGGTCTGCGCCGACCTGGCCCGCCAGCTGATCGGCGACGCCGAGGGCGCCTCCAAGGACATCCGGATCGACGTGGTCGGCGCCGCCACCGAGGACGAGGCCGTCGAGGTGGCCCGCACCGTCGCCCGGAACAACCTGCTCAAGTGCGCCCTGCACGGCGAGGACCCCAACTGGGGCCGGGTGCTGGCCGCGATCGGCACCACCTCCGCCGCCTTCGACCCGGACCGGCTGGACGTCGCCATCAACGGGGTCTGGGTCTGCCACTCCGGCAGCGTCGGCGAGGACCGCGACCTGGTCGACATGAAGGGCCGCGAGATCGTCATCACCGCCGACCTGCACGCCGGCGGGGCGGCCGCCACCGTCTGGACCAACGACCTCACCGCCGACTACGTGCACGAGAACAGCGCCTACTCCACCTGAGGCCCACGCACCGGACGCGCACTCCACCTGACACGACGAGCTCGGGGACACACGTGCAGATCGCACCCAAGGGCGAACAGGCCCGGAACAACACCGCGCTGCCCAAGGCCATGACGCTGATCGAGGCGCTGCCCTGGCTGGAGCGCTTCCACGGCAAGACCGTGGTGATCAAGTTCGGCGGCAACGCCATGGTGGACGAGGAGCTGAAGGCGGCCTTCGCCCAGGACGTCGTCTTCCTGCGCTACGCCGGGCTGCACCCGGTGGTCGTGCACGGCGGCGGCCCGCAGATCAGCGCCCAGCTCTCCAAGCTGGGCCTGGAGTCCTCCTTCACCAACGGTCTGCGGGTCACCACCCCCGAGACCATGGACGTGGTCCGGATGGTGCTGGCCGGGCAGGTCCAGCGCGAACTGGTCGGCCTGCTCAACGAGCACGGCCCGTTCGCGGTCGGCATGACCGGCGAGGACGCCCACACCATGACCGCGGTGAAGCGCTACGCGGTGGTGGACGGCGAGCAGGTCGACATCGGCCTGGTCGGCGACATCGTCAACATCGAGGCCGGCGCGGTGAAGGCGCTGATCGGCGACGGCCGCATCCCGGTGATCTCCTCGATCGCCCGCGGCACCGACGGCCACGTCTACAACATCAACGCCGACACCGCCGCCGCCGCCCTCGCGGTCTCGCTGGGCGCGGAGATGCTGGTCGTGCTCACCGACGTCGAGGGCCTCTACAAGGACTGGCCGAACTCCGACGACGTCATCAGCCAGCTGACCGCCGACGAACTGGAGGCCCTGCTGCCCGGCCTGGCCTCCGGCATGCTGCCCAAGATGGAGGGCTGCCTGCGCGCCGTGCGCTCCGGCGTCGGCACCGCCCGCGTCCTGGACGGCCGGGTGCCGCACTCGCTGCTGCTGGAGATCTTCACCGACGAGGGCATCGGCACGATGGTCGTGCCGGACGACGAGACGACCGTGACCGGGGGACTGGCATGACTTCCAACGCGCAGCTGACCGAACGGTGGCAGCACAGCTTCACCGACAACTACGGCACCCCGCGGATCCCGCTGGTCCGCGGCGAGGGGTCGACCCTCTGGGACGCCGACGGCACGGCGTACACCGACCTGGTCGGCGGGATCGCGGTCAACGCCCTCGGCACCGCGCACCCCGCGGTCGTGGCGGCGGTCACCCGGCAGATCTCCTCGCTCGGCCACGTCTCCAACCTCTTCATGGCCGAGCCGACCATCGCGCTCGCCGAGCGGCTGCTGCAGCTCTCCGGCCGCGAGGGCCGGGTGTTCTTCTGCAACTCCGGGGCCGAGGCCAACGAGGCCGCCTTCAAGATCAGCCGGCGGACCGGCCGCACCCACGTCGTCGCCCTGGAGGGCGCCTTCCACGGCCGGACGATGGGCGCGCTCGCGCTCACCGGCCAGCCCGCCAAGCAGCAGCCCTTCCTCCCGCTGCCCGGCGAGGTCACCCACGTCGCGTTCGGCGACGTCGAGGCGCTGCGGGCGGCCGTCACCACCGACACCGCCGCGGTCTTCCTGGAGCCGATCCAGGGCGAGAACGGCGCGGTCCCGCTGCCCGCCGGCTACCTGCGGGCCGCCCGCGAGATCACCCGGGCCACCGGCACCCTGCTGGTGCTGGACGAGATCCAGACCGGCATCGGCCGCACCGGGTACTGGTTCGCCCACCAGGCGGAGGAGGGCGTCGACCCGGACGTCGTCACGCTCGCCAAGGCGCTCGGCGGCGGACTGCCGATCGGCGCGGTGCTGGCCTTCGGCGAGGCCGCCGACCTGCTCACCCCCGGCCAGCACGGCACCACCTTCGGCGGCAACCCGGTGGTCGCCGCGGCGGCGCTCGCGGTGCTGGACACCATCGAGTCCGAGGGCCTGCTGGAGCACGTCCGCAAGATCGGCGAGCGGCTGCGCACCGGCATCGAGGCGATCGGCGACCCGCTGGTCGCGCAGGTGCGCGGCGCCGGGCTGCTGCTCGGCATCGTGCTGACCGAGCCGGTCGCGGCCGAGGTCCAGGCCGCCGCCCAGCGGGCCGGCTTCCTGGTGAACGCGGCCGTCCCGGACGCCGTCCGGCTCGTCCCGCCGCTGGTGCTCACCGAGCAGGAGGCGGACGCCTTCCTGGCCGCCCTCCCGGGCATCCTGCGGGCGGTGGGCGAGGGCGCCCCGGCCGCTGCGGGCCGAGCGTAGTCCGGGAGAATGAGCACATGACCGTACCCAACTTCGACCGGCCCGCCGCCGGCCCGACGCCGCAGGTGCCGCAGACCCGCACCGCGCGCCACCGGCGGATCGTGGACCTGCTCACCCGCCAGCCCGTGCGCTCCCAGAGCCAGCTCGCCAAGCTGCTCGCCGACGACGGACTGGTGGTCACCCAGGCCACCCTCTCCCGGGACCTCGACGAGTTGGGCGCGGTGAAGATCCGCAACCGGGACGGCGCGCTCATCTACGCCGTCCCGGCCGAGGGCGGCGACCGCACGCCGCGCGCACCGATGGGGGAGTCGGCCAGCGAGGGCCGGATGGCCCGGCTGGCCGGCGAGCTCATGGTCTCCGCCACCGCCTCCGGCAACCTGGTGGTGCTGCGCACCCCGCCGGGTGCGGCGCAGTTCCTGGCGTCCGCGATCGACCAGGCCGAGGTCTTCGAGATCATCGGCACGATCGCCGGTGACGACACCGTCCTGCTGATCAGCCGTGACGCCTCCGGCGGCCAGGCGCTGGCCGACCACCTGATGCAGCTGGCCCAGGCCAAGGCCCAGTAGGGCCCAGTAGGGCCCGGGCGCGCCCGGGCGCTGCCCCCGTCCCCCCTGTTTCCGCAGGTCAGGGCCGCTCCTGCGAGCGTCCGTACAGCCTGTTTTGAGATTCATACGGTGTAGTGCATACTTATGCCTATCGCCGTAAGCCTGTTCGCACAGTTGTGAAGGAGAAAGCCGTGACCGAGCGCGTCGTACTCGCCTACTCGGGCGGTCTGGACACGTCCGTCTGCATCGGCTGGATCGCCGAGGAGACCGGCGCCGAGGTCATCGCCGTCGCCGTCGACGTCGGCCAGGGCGGCGAGGACCTGGACGTCATCCGCCAGCGGGCGCTGGACTGCGGTGCCGTCGAGGCCGAGGTCGCGGACGCCCGCGACGAGTTCGCCGACGAGTACTGCCTCCCGGCCCTCAAGGCCAACGCCCTCTACCAGGGCGAGTACCCGCTGGTGTCGGCCCTCTCCCGGCCGGTCATCGTCAAGCACCTGGTCGCCGCCGCGCAGAAGCACGGCGCCACCACCGTCGCCCACGGCTGCACCGGCAAGGGCAACGACCAGGTCCGCTTCGAGGTCGGCATCAACTCGCTCGCCCCGGGCCTGAAGTGCATCGCCCCGGTCCGCGACTACGCGATGACCCGGGACAAGGCGATCGCCTTCGCCGAGTCCAAGGGCCTGCCGATCGCCACCACCAAGAAGTCGCCCTACTCGATCGACCAGAACGTCTTCGGTCGCGCCGTCGAGACCGGCTTCCTGGAGGACATCTGGAACGCCCCGATCGAGGACGTCTACGAGTACACCCAGGACCCGGCCGCCGCGCGCGAGGCCGACGAGGTCGTCATCACCTTCGAGGCCGGCGTCCCGGTCGCGATCGACGGCCGCAAGGTGACCGTCCTGCAGGCCATCGAGGAGCTGAACCGGCGGGCCGGCGCCCAGGGTGTCGGGCGCCTGGACATGGTCGAGGACCGGCTCGTCGGCATCAAGTCCCGCGAGATCTACGAGGCCCCCGGTGCGATCGCCCTGATCACCGCCCACCAGGCCCTGGAGAACGTCACCGTCGAGCGCGAACTCGCCCGCTACAAGCGGCAGGTGGAGCAGCGCTGGGCCGAGCTGGTCTACGACGGCCTGTGGTTCTCCCCGCTCAAGCGCGCCCTGGACGGCTTCGTGAACGAGGCCAACCAGCACGTCTCCGGCGACATCCGGATGGTCCTGCACGGCGGCCGCGCCGTCGTCAACGGCCGCAGGTCCGACCAGTCGCTGTACGACTTCAACCTCGCCACCTACGACACCGGCGACACCTTCGACCAGTCGATGTCCAAGGGCTTCATCGAGATCTTCGGCCTCTCCTCGAAGATCGCCGCCCGCCGCGACCTCGCCTGACCGACCGCCCGACAGCACTGACCGACCGCCCGACCGCCCCGGCCGTCCCCCCGACGGCCGGGGCCCCCGCCCGACCCCGGCAAGGAGCCCACGCGATGTCGTCCGAACAGCCCGCAGATGTCCGCCTCTGGGGCGCCCGCTTCGCCGACGGCCCGTCCGAGGCCCTGGCCAGGCTCTCCGCCTCCGTGCACTTCGACTGGCGCCTCGCGCCGTACGACATCGCCGGCTCCAGGGCCCACGCCCGCGTGCTGCACAAGGCCGGCCTGCTGAGCGACACCGAGCTGGACGGCATGCTGGGCGGGCTCGACCGGCTGCTCGCCGACGTCGAGGCCGGTACCTTCACCGGCACCGTCGCCGACGAGGACGTCCACACCGCCCTGGAGCGCGGCCTGCTGGAGCGCCTCGGCCCCGACCTCGGCGGCAAGCTGCGGGCCGGCCGCTCGCGCAACGACCAGATCGCCACGCTCTTCCGGATGTACCTGCGGGACCACGCGAAGATCATCGGGGGGCTGCTCCTCGACCTCCAGCACGCCCTGGTCGGCCTCGCGGAGGCGCACCCCGACACCGCCATGCCGGGCCGCACCCACCTCCAGCACGCCCAGCCGGTGCTCTTCGCCCACCACGTCCTCGCGCACGTGCAGGCCCTCGGCCGGGACGCCGAGCGGCTGCGCCAGTGGGACACCCGCACCGCCGTCTCCCCGTACGGCTCCGGCGCGCTCGCCGGCTCCTCGCTCGGGCTGGACCCGCAGGCCGTCGCCGCCGACCTCGGCTTCGAGCGCGGCTCGGTCGGCAACTCCATCGACGGCACCGCCTCGCGGGACTTCGTCGCCGAGTTCGCCTTCGTCACGGCCATGATCGGGATCAACCTCTCCCGCATCGCGGAGGAGGTGATCATCTGGAACACCAAGGAGTTCGGCTTCATCACGCTGCACGACGCCTTCTCCACCGGCTCCTCGATCATGCCGCAGAAGAAGAACCCGGACATCGCCGAGCTGGCCCGCGGCAAGTCCGGGCGGCTCATCGGCAACCTCACCGGCCTGCTCGCCACGCTCAAGGCGCTGCCGCTGGCGTACAACCGGGACCTCCAGGAGGACAAGGAGCCGGTCTTCGACTCCTGCGACACCCTGGAGGTCCTGCTGCCGGCCTTCACCGGCATGATGGCCACCCTCACGGTCCACCGGGAGCGGCTGGAGGAGCTGGCCCCGGCCGGCTTCTCGCTCGCCACCGACATCGCCGAGTGGCTGGTCAAGCAGGGCGTGCCGTTCCGGGTCGCGCACGAGGTCGCCGGCGCCTGCGTCAAGGCCTGCGAGCAGCAGGGCATCGAACTGTCCGACCTCACGGACGAGCAGTTCGCACAGATCTCCGGGCACCTGACCCCCGAGGTCCGCTCGGTGCTCAGCGTGCACGGCGCGATCGCGTCCCGCAACGGCCGCGGCGGCACCGCGCCGAGCGCGGTCGCCGTCCAGCTCGGCGAGGTCAAGGCCGACCTGGCCGCCCAGCAGGAGTGGGTCCGGGGCTGACGGGGCGCCACTTTCGGGTACCTGATCCCGCCGAGGCCGTGACCGGCCCCGGCGGGATCACGTCGTACGGGTATGTGCGCCCACCGCCTCCCGCACCTGCCCTCCGCCGAGGAGCAGGTGCTCGCCGACCAGCGCGACCGCGCCCTCTGGGCCGCCGTCGCCTCGCTGCCCGGCCGCTGCCCCGAACTGCTCGCCGCCCTCGCCGACCACCCCGACCTCGGCTACGCGGAACTGGCCGCCCGCCTCGGCCTCCCGCGCGGCTCCCTCGGCCCCACCCGCTCCCGCTGCCTCGCCCACCTGCGCACCCTCCTCCACACCCACCGCGACACCGGTTGACGCCGGCGCGGCCGCTCCCGGCACCCGTCGCGCCGGTCGCCGCCGCCGTCCCGCCCGCCGCCGTCCCGCCCGGATCCGTCCCGCCCGGATCCTCGTGTCCGGGCCCGCCGCGGGCGCCGCGAAACCCGACGTGACCCTCACCACGTCCGTGCACCGGAAGGTTGAGAGCAGCTGACACGCGGGTAGAGCGCTGGCGAACGTGGCGCGTGCTGATACGTTCGTGCGCCACCCCCGGTCAGGGCCGATCCCCGGCCGGGACATCTCCGGCAGGGCATCCGGTGCGACACCCTCACGTTTGCGCGCCGGGCACGACGATGGGGAGGCACCCGCACATGGGCATGAGCGTGATCATCGAAGCGGCCGGCGCCGAGGACGCGGAGCAGATCCTCAAACTCCAGTACCTCGGCTACCAGAGCGAGGCGGAGCTGTACGGCGACTGGGCCATCGAACCGCTGACGCAGTCGCTGGAGAGCCTGCGCGAGGAACTGGGCGCCCAGCACGTCCTGGTGGCCCGTCTCGGGGGCGAGGTGGTCGGCACCGTGCGCGGCCAGGTCGGGCCGGACGGCATCGGCCGGATAGGGCGTCTGGTCGTCCACCCCCGGATGCAGCGCCACGGCCTCGGCGGGCGCCTGCTGGAGGCCCTGGAGCACCGCCTCGCCGAGGACGGCCGCCCGGTGACGGCGTACCGGCTGTTCACCGGTCACCGCAGCCTGGGCAACCTGCGGCTGTACACCCGCCGCGGCTACCGCCAGACGACCGTCGAGCAGGTCGACAGCCGGCTGAGCCTGGTGCACCTGGAGAAGCCCGCCGCCCCGCCGCTCGCCGCGACCGCCTGAACCCTCCCCGCGCCGGCGCGGCCACCATGCGAACGTTCCGGTGGCCGCGCCGAACCATGTCTCCGCTGGTCAGGGCGATATGCGTCCGCATTGCGGACAGCGGATCCTGATGATTGGGACCAATTCGGTCCATCTGATTTACTGGCTCACATGACTGCGACGACGAACTGGACCCCCACCGGCACCCTGCCGGCAGGTGAGCGTGCCATGTGCCGTCGAATGTGTCACTGCTGAGGGCCATCGCTCCTCTCCTCGCGCCCCGAAGCGAGAACCCGCCGCTCCCCCATGTGAGCGCACTCCTCCCGGAACCCCCTCCGTCCGCCTGCCCACCGTGGGCCGGTGGCGACCCCTGGCGTCCCCTGACGCCCGCTGGTGACTCGTAAGGGCCACGCCGTCGCGCGGCCCGGTCACCCGGCGGTGACGATCAAGGGGTGGCAGGTCCGGATCCCCCTGGTGAGACGCCGTCCGTTCCGCCGACCGCAACCCGGTCGCGCGGCCCACGACCGTCCGCCCCCGACCCACGGAAGCCGCTGTGATCACCACCACGGACCTGACCAAGGTCTACCGCTCCCGAGGCCGCGAGGTGACCGCCCTCGCCGGTGTCGACCTGCACGTCCGCCCGGGCGAGGTCTACGGAGTCGTCGGCACCAGCGGTGCCGGCAAGTCCACCCTCATTCGCTGCGTCAACATGCTGGAGCGGCCCACCTCCGGCACCGTCACCGTGGACGGCGTCGAACTGACCGCCCTGGCCGGCGGCGAGAACCGGGCCGGCCGGGAACTGCGCGAGGCCCGCCGCCGCATCGGGATGGTCTTCCAGCACTTCAACCTGCTCTCCTCGCGCACCGTGCAGCAGAACGTCGAGCTCCCGCTGGAGATCATCGGACTGGACCGCACCGAGCGCCGCCGCAAGGCCGCCGAACTGCTCGACCTGGTCGGCCTCGCCGACAAGGCCCGCAGCTACCCGAACCAGCTCTCCGGGGGCCAGAAGCAGCGCGTGGGCATCGCCCGCGCCCTGGCCGGCGACCCCAAGGTGCTGCTCTCCGACGAGGCGACCTCCGCGCTCGACCCGGAGACCACCCGCTCGATCCTCAAGCTGCTGCGCGACCTCAACCAGCAGCTCGGCCTCACCGTGCTGCTCATCACGCACGAGATGGACGTCATCAAGTCCG
Organism: Kitasatospora sp. NPDC054939; assembly: GCF_053610105.1. Lineage (NCBI taxonomy): Bacteria > Bacillati > Actinomycetota > Actinomycetes > Kitasatosporales > Streptomycetaceae > Kitasatospora > Kitasatospora sp. NPDC054939. The sequence continues at coordinate 18,685 of NZ_JBSGXP010000096.1, forward strand.
TCTGCGACTCCGCCGCCCTGATGCGCGGCGGCCGGGTGGTGGAGTCCGGCGCGCTGACCGACCTGCTCGCCACCCCCGGGTCCGAACTGGCCCGGGAGCTCTTCCCGCTCAGCGAGTTCGCCCCCGGCCACGCCGACCGCACCGTGCTGGAGATCACCTTCCAGGGCGACACCTCCGGCCGGCCGTTCGTCTCGCAGCTCGCCCGCACCTACCAGATCGACATCAACATCCTCGGCGCCGCCGTCGAGACCATCGCCGGCCGGATGGTCGGCCGGATGCGGGTCGAACTCCCCGGCGGCCACCAGGACAACGTGGTGCCGATCGGCTACCTGCGCGAGCAGGGCCTGCAGGTGGACGTGATCGACGCGGCGAACGGAGCGGTGGCATGACCTGGGACCAGATGCAGGAACTGATGTGGCCCGCCACCTGGGAGACCCTCCAGATGGTCGGCGTCTCCACCCTCTGCACCGTCCTGCTGGGCCTGCCGCTCGGCATCCTGCTGGTGCTCACCGGCAAGGGCGGCCTGCTGGAGAACGTGCCGGTCAACAAGGTGCTCGGCGCGGTCGTGAACATCGCCCGCTCGATCCCGTTCATCATCCTGATGATCGCGCTGATCGGCTTCACCCGCTGGCTGGTCGGCACCTCGATCGGCTGGGAGGCCGCGACCGTCCCGCTCACCATCGGGGCGATCCCCTTCTTCGCCCGCCTGGTCGAGACCTCCGTGCGCGAGGTCGACCGCGGGCTGGTCGAAGCCGTCCAGGCGATGGGCGGCTCCACCTGGACCATCGTCCGCAAGACACTGCTGCCCGAGGCCCTGCCCTCCCTCACCGCCTCGCTGACCACCACGGTCATCACGCTGATCAGCTACTCCGCGATGGCCGGCGCGGTCGGCGGCGGCGGCCTCGGCACCCTCGCCATCAACTACGGCTACTTCCGCTTCGAGACGACCTTCATGTGGGTCATCGTCGCGGAGCTCGTGGTGATCGTGACGATCGTCCAGCTGCTCGGCGACTACGCCGTCCGACGGCTCTCCCACCGGGGCCGCTCCGGCCGCACCCGGCTGCTGCGCCCGCGCGGCGGCGCCCCGGCCGAGCCCGCCGACCGGACCCCCGTCGGCTCCTAGGCCCTGTCCGGGCCGAGCCCGCCGACCACCCGCGCCGGCCCCCTAGACCACCCTGCGTCCGACCCCCGGACGCGGCACCCCGCAATACGCAGAAAGGCACTTTTCGTGCGCAACGCCCTGAAGTTCACCAGCGTCCTCGCCACCGCCGGCCTCGCCCTCTCGCTCGCCGCCTGCGGCAGCGACGGCGACTCGGCCGGGTCCTCGGACCCGAACGCGGCGCTGACCGTCGTCGCCAGCCCGACCCCGCACGGCCAGGTCCTCAAGTTCGTCAAGGACAACCTGGCGGAGAAGGCCGGCCTCAAGCTCAACGTGAAGGAGGTCACCGACTACGTGACCCCCAACACCGCGGTGCAGGACGGTTCGGCCGACGCCAACTACTTCCAGCACGTGCCGTACCTGGAGGACTTCAACAAGAAGCGCGGCACCACCATCGTCTCGGTCGGGACGGTGCACCTGGAGCCGCTGGGCGCGTACTCCAAGAAGGTCAAGAGCATCGCCGAGCTGCCGGACGGCGCCACCGTCGGCCTGCCCAACGACCCCACCAACGAGGGCCGGGCGCTCAAGCTGCTCGCCGACAACAAGCTCATCACCCTCAAGGAGGGCGTCGGCACCGCCGCCGTCCTGGGCGACATCACCGCCAACCCGAAGAACCTGAAGTGGAAGGAGCTGGAGGCGGCCCAGCTGCCCCGCTCCATCGCCGACCTCGACGCCGCCGTCATCAACGGGAACTACGCGCTCGACTCCGGCCTGAACCCGGCCACCGACGCGCTGGTGCTGGAGAAGGCCGAGGGCAACCCCTACGCCAACATCGTCGCCGTCAAGAAGGGCAAGGAGAACGACCCCCGGGTGAAGAAGCTCGTCGAGGTGCTGCACTCCGCCGAGGTGAAGAAGTACATCGAGGACACCTTCAAGGGCTCCGTCGTCCCGGCGTTCTGACCGGACCCGCCCGGCCCCGGTCCGCCGGCGCGCCACCGCACCCGACCGGGCCCCCGCCGCACCACGGCGGGGGCCCGGTCGGGCAGTATGCACGTGGTGACGCACCGGCAGACCGTGATCTGACGTACCGTCGTCCGATCCGCGCACCGCATGGCACCCCGGCACCGGCCGGGCGCGGCGGGGCGTACGGTGTGTCCACGACCCGGCGAGGAGAGACGGCATGGCAGCGAGCTTCCCCGAGACCGCCATCAGCACCGAACGGCTGCTGCTGCGCCCCCTTGCGGACGACGACGCCCCCGGCCTGGTCGCGATGATGGCCGACGACCTGGTGCTGGCCTGGACGGACGTCCCCCAGCCCTTCACCGAGGCGTACGCCCGCGAGCTCGTCCGCACCCTCGCCCCCGCCCACCGGGCCGAGGGCCGCGGGATCGTCCTCGCCGTCACCGAGCACCTCACCCAGCGCCTGGTCGGCCTGGTCGAACTGCGCAACACCGACTGGCGGCTGCGCTCCACCGAGATCGCCTACGTGACCGCCGCCTGGGCGCGCGGCGAGGGGTACGCGCCGGAGGCCGTCCTCGGGGTCGCCCAGTGGCTCTTCGAGGACCGCGGCTTCCTGCGCCTGGAGCTGCGCACCGCCGCCGGGAACACCGCCGCCCAGCAGGTCTCCCAGAAGATCGGCGGCATCAGCGAGGGCGTGCTGCGCAGCGCCTGGATAGTGCGCGGCGAGTCCGGCGCGGTCGTCGAGGAGACCCGCAGCGACGTCATCCTCTGGAGCCTGCTCCCGGAGGACCTGGAGAGCCCCCAGGAGCCCGCCTGGCCCGCCGACCGGTACGTCCTGCGCGACTGACCGTCCGGCGGCCGCCCGCGAGGCTCGCACGGGTACGACCCGTGGGCGCGGGCCCGACCGCACCGGGTAGCCTCTGCTCCGGCACCGTGCACGCCGGCCACCGCCGGACCCACCGGGACGGACCTCCGGGGGAGACCGCGCGGGCCGCGCACATCGGGGAACCAAGGGCGAGGGAGAACGGCCGCAGATGGCTGACCGGATCACGGTCATCGGGTGGGACGGCACACCGCTGACCGAGGCCGCCGGCGCGGCCCTCGCCGCGGCGACCCTGGTGGCCGGGGCGCCCTACCAGCTCAACGCCCTCCCGGTGCCGCCCGGCGCCGAACGGATCGCGCTCGGCAGCATCCGGGCCGCCGCCCGCCGGATCGCCGCCCACCGCGGCACCGCGGTGGTCGTCGCCGAGGGCGACCCGGGCTTCTTCGGCGTCGTCCGCACCCTGCGCCGCCCCGAGTACGGCCTGGAGCTGGAGGTGCTGCCCGCCGTCTCCTCGGTCGCGACCGCCTTCGCCCGGGCCGGCATGCCCTGGGAGGACGCCCGGGTGGTCAGCGCCCACGGCGGACGGCTGCGCCGGGCGGCCAACGTCTGCCGGGCGCACCCCAAGGTCGCGGTGCTCACCGCCCCCGGCGCGGGCCCGGCCGAACTCGCCCTGATGCTCCGCGGCGTGCACCGCACCTTCGTGGTCTGCGAAGCCCTGGGCACGCCCGAGGAGGACGTCACCGTCCTCACCTCCGACCGGATCGCCGACCACGTCTGGCGCGACCCCAGCGTGGTGCTGGTGATCGGCGGCAACGGCCCCGGCGGCCTCGGCCCGAACGACGAGGCCGCCGGCTGGCTCGCCGGACGCCCGCTGGGCTTCCCCGGCCCCGACCGCGGCTGGGCGCTGCCCGCGGAGGCCTACGCGGGCGCCGAGCGCACGGGCGGGTCGCCCGGTGACACCGATGCGCTCCCGGCGCACGCCCGTGCGCTGGTCCTCGCCCGGCTCGGCGCACGCATCGGCGACCTCGTGTGGGCCGTCGGCGCGGGCAGCGGCGCGATCGCGGTGGAGGTGGCCCGCTTCGGCGCCGCCGTGGTGGCCGTCGAGGCGGACCGCGCGGCCTGCGCCCGGATCGCCGTCAACGCCCGCCGCTACGGCGTGGAGGTCGAGACCGTCCACGGCAGCGGCCCCGAGGTGCTGGGCGGCCTGCCGGAACCCGATCTCGCCGTGGTGGAGGCCGGTGGCCTGGAGACCGTCCGCGCCGTCCTCGCCCGCCGTCCGGAGCGCTTCGCGGCCGTCGCACACACGCTCGCCGACGCCGAGGCCGTCCGCAGGGCGATCACCGAGGCCGGCTACCGGGCCGACGGCGCCCTGCTGCAGTCCGTCCCGCTCGCCGTACGGGACGGCGGGCTCGCCCCCGCCGCGGGGGAGCCGGGCGTCCTGCTGCTCTGGGGCGACAAGGGCTGACGCAGGGGGGGCGCGGAGCGGGGGCGCCCGGCTGGGCAGATCCTGTGAAGGGCCGGGTGGGCCCGGTGGCCGTCCGGCGGGCGGCGCGGTGATCCCGGTCGCATCCGGACACCGATTCGAGAGCGGGCACCGCCAGGCCGGTAGTGTGGCGTCTGCGCGGCTGCGGCGGCCGGCGGCCTGTCCGACCTGGGGGGTCCGTCGCCTTTTTGACGCGGTGCAACCCGCTCCGGTTCGGAGTGTGGGCAATTCGACGGGCCGCACGCCGGACCGGGAGAATGCCGTAGGGTCCGGTGCGGTCGTGCCGGTTGCCCCGGGTTGTCGTTGTTTCAGATGGCGCTCCGCCCCGACGGGCGGTGCGCGGGCCGGGGTGGCCGCAGCGCGCCGGAGGACTATGGGCTGCAGCGCTCCGGCGCGGCGGCCCGCGTGTGGTTGCGGGCGGGCCGGTGCAGGCCCGGCCCGTGCGGATGGGCGCTGCGGTCGGTGATCGCGTCGCCAAGGACGCGGCAGCGGCCTGGAAGGAGCTTTGACATGACCGATGGCGGCCACGTCCCGAACGAGGGACTGCCGGAGCACCTGCTCGCCGGGCCCGACCCGCTCGGCGGCCCGGAGGGCGTCGCGGTACCCGTCGTGCCCGGGCAGGGCGTACCGGTCGTGGGTGCGGCGGGCGTGCCCGTCGTCGCACCGCCGCTGGTGCCCGGCCAGGGCGCCCCGGCGCACGGGACCCCCGCCCACGGGACCCCCGCCCACGGGATCGTGGCGCAGGGCTATGCGCCCGACGGCACCCCGCTCACCGCGCCCCCGCAGACCTGGGGCGGCGACCCCGCCGCACCCCGCCCCGCCTTCCACTTCCTGGACCAGCCCGACCAGCTCGACGACGAGGACGACGTCCTGCTGATGCCCGGCCCGCAGGCCGGCTGGGGCGAGCAGGCCGCCGGGTTCGCCCCCGCGGGGGAGCACGCCGAGGGCGTGCCGGCCGGTACGCCGGTGGAGCCGTCCTGGCCGCCGCTGGAGCCGCCGGTGCTGGGGGCCGTCGACCCGCAAGCCGTCGGCCCGCAGCCCGTCGCCCCGCAGCCCGTCGACCCGTACGGGGCCGCCCAGCACGCCGTGGTCGCCGAGGCCGGTGCCGTGGTCACCGAGGCCGTCCAGGTGCAGGTCGCGCAGCCGGTGCCGCCGCAGGTGCCGGGCGCCGAGGCGATGACGGCCGCTCAGCCGCCGCGCCGCCCGCTGCACGCCGGCCCGCCGATCCCGGACCCGTCGCTGATGACCGGCCAGGTCCCGGTCCGCTCGCTCGCCGACCGCGGCCCCTCGCAGGCCACCCCGGCGCACGGCATCCCGGTGGTCGGCCCGCAGGGCGTCCCGGTCGCCCCGGTGCCGCAGCAGGTCGCGCCCCAGGTCGCGCAGCCGCTCGCCCCGCAGACCTTCCCGCAGCCCGTCCCGGTCGCCCAGCCGGTGCCGCCGGTGGCCGGCGCTCCGCTGGAGGCCGTCGCCGAGGCGCAGCCGGCGGTCGAGCAGGCCGCTCCGGAGCAGGCCTTCGCCCCGCAGCCGGTGGAGCAGCAGGCCGTCGAGCAGCAGGTCGTGGCGCCGCAGCCGGTGGAGCAGCCGGTCGCGGAGGTGCCCGCCGTCGAGCAGCCGGCCGCCGGGGCCGTCGCGGTCGAGCCGGTGGCGGACGCCGCGCAGCCCGTCGAGGCCGCGGTCGCCGCGGAGCCGACCGTCGAGGTCCCGGTCGTCGAGGCGGCGCCGGCTCCCCAGCCGCGCCGGATCTCGGCCTTCCTCGCCGCGCCCACCCCGCACGGACTGCCGCCGGTCGAGGCGACGGCGGACGCTGCGGCCGGGGCCCCGGTCGAGCAGGCCCCGGAGCAGGCCGCCGCCATAGCGGTCGCCGACCCGGCGGAAGCCGTACCGGTCGAGGCCGTGCAGGTCGCGGCCGAAGCCGTGCAGCCGGAGGCAGCCCAGCCGCAGGAGCCGCAGGTGCAGGACCCGCAGCCCGCGGACGTCCCCGTCGCCGAGCAGGCCGTCGCCGAGCAGCCGGTCGCCGTCGAGCAGACCGCCGAGCCGCAGCCGGCCGCCGAGCAGCCCGCCGTCGAGCAGGTGGCCGAGCCGCAGGCCGCGGACGCCGTCGAGGCGCCCGCCCCGGAGGCGGCCCCGCCCGCGGACGCCGCGCAGCCCGTCGAGGCCGTGGCGGCGGTCGAGGCGCAGCCGCAGGACGTCCCGCAGGCCGAGGGCGTCGCCGAGACGGCCGCCGGGACCGGTGAGATGGCCGCCGGCGAGCCCGTCGCCGTCCCGGACACCGAGCAGGCGCCCGTGGTGCCGCAGCCCGTGGAGCCCCAGCCCGTCGACCCGCAGTCCGCCGCGCAGCAGGCCGTGGACCCGCAGGCCGTAGACCCGCAGTCCGCCGAGCAGCAGCCCGCCGAGCAGGGCCCCGCGGACGCCACGGCTCCCGAGGCCCCCGTCGCCGAGGGCGGGTCCGGCCCGGCGCCGACCGCCGAGGCCGCTCCCGTGGAGACCGTCGAGGAGGCCCCGGCCGCCGCGGCCGAGGCCGCGGCCGAGGTCCAGCCCGCCGAGGTCCAGCCCGACGCCGACGCCGCCCCGGCGGCCGACGGCGGGCCCGAGGCCGACGGAGAGGCCGAGCCCGAGCCCGCCGAGCCCCGCGGCCCCGCCGCCGCCGGCTACGACGACCTCGGCCGCGAGGCCGTCCACCAGGTGATCCGCGAGCGCCGCGACATCCGCAACGGCTTCCGCCCGGACCCGATCCCGCACGAGGTGCTGATCCGCGTCCTGGAGGCCGCCCACACCGCGCCCAGCGTCGGCTACTCGCAGCCGTGGGACTTCGTGGTGATCCGCTCCGCCAAGACCCGCCGCCGGATGCACGAGCTCGCCGAGCGCCAGCGCGAGGCGTACGCGCAGTCGCTGCCCAAGGGCCGGGCGAAGCAGTTCAAGGAGATCAAGACCGAGGCGATCCTGGAGACGCCGGTCAACATCGTGGTGACCGCCGACCGCACCCGCGGCGGCCGGCACACCCTGGGCCGCCACACCCAGCCGCAGATGGCCCCGTACTCGGCCGCCCTCGCCGTCGAGAACCTCTGGCTGGCCGCCCGCGCCGAGGGCCTGGGCGTCGGCTGGGTGAGCTTCTTCGACGAGGAGGAGCTGGTCCGCGAGCTCGGCCTGCCCGAGCACCTGGACGTCGTCGCCTACCTGTGCGTCGGCTTCGTCGACGCCTTCCCGGACGAGCCGGAGCTCCAGCAGCAGGGCTGGGCCAGGAAGCGCCCGCTCTCCTGGGTCGTCCACGAGGAGCAGTACGGCAACCGCGCGCTGCCCGGCGAGGAGGCGCACGACCTGCTCTCCGAGACCCTGCGCGGCATCCGCCCGCTGGACGCCAAGGCGCTCGGCGAGGCCTGGGACCGCCAGAAGCGGATGACCAAGCCGGCCGGCTCGCTCGGCATGCTGGAGATCATCTCCGCCCAGCTGTCCGGGCTCTCCCGCAAGTGCCCGCCGCCGATGCCGGAGCCCGCCTGCGTGGCGATCTTCGCCGGCGACCACGGCGTGCACGCCCAGGGCGTCACCCCGTGGCCGCAGGAGGTGACCACCCAGATGGTCGGCAACTTCCTGGCCGGGGGAGCGGTGGTCAACGCCTTCGCCCGCCAGATCGGCACCGAGGTCTGCGTGGTCGACGTCGGCGTGGCCTCCGAGCTGCCCGAGCCGATCCAGCAGGGCCGCACCACCGGCCTGCTGCCGCGCAAGGTCAAGCCCGGCACCGACGACATGACGCAGGGCCCGGCGATGACCCGCGAGGAGGCCCTCAAGGCGATCGAGGTCGGCATCGAGACCGCCCGCGACCTGGTCGCGGCCGGCAACAAGGCACTGGTCACCGGCGACATGGGCATCGCCAACACCACCGCCTCCGCCGCCCTGATCTCGGTCTTCACCGGCCTCGACCCGGCCGAGGTGACCGGCCGGGGCACCGGCATCGACGACGAGACGCACAGCCGCAAGGTCGAGGTCGTCCGCGCCGCCCTCGCCCTGCACAAGCCCGACCCGGCCGACCCGATCGGTGTGCTGGCGGCCGTCGGCGGCTTGGAGCACGCGGCCATCGCCGGCTTCCTGCTCGGTGCGGCCTCGCTGCGCACCCCGGTCGTCCTGGACGGCGTCATCGCGGGTTCGGCCGCGCTGGCCGCCAAGGCGATCGCCCCCGAGGTCCTGGCGGCCTGCATCGCCGGCCACCGCTCGGCGGAGCCCGGTCACCAGGCCGCGCTGGCCAAGCTCGGCCTGCGCCCGCTGATCGACCTCGATCTGCGGCTCGGCGAGGGGACCGGCGCCCTGCTGGCCCTCCCGCTGGTGCAGAGTGCGGCCCGGGCGATGCACGATGTAGCCACCTTCGACTCCGCCGGGGTCACCGAGAAGGCCTGACGTCCGCTGTCACCGCTCCCGTACCGGCCCGAGGGCGCGCCGGTGCGGGAGCGGCGCCGACCCCCGAACCCTCACCCCCACAGGAGCTCCGCCCATGACCGCGCCCACTCCGCAGCCGGCCGCCCCGCACCCCCACCCGGGAACCGAGGGCCGCACCCCCTACCCGGTCGGCCTGCTGCTTGCCGGCCGCCGCGTGGTGGTGGTCGGCGGCGGCCACGTCGCCCAGCGCCGGCTGCCCGCGCTGATCGCCACCGGCGCCGACCTGCACCTGATATCGCCGGCCACCACGCCCGCCGTGCAGGCCATGGCCGACGCCGGTGAGCTGACCTGGCACGCCCGCCCCTACCAGGAGGGCGACCTCGCCGACACCTGGTACGTCCTGGTCGCCACCGACGACCCAGCCGTCAACACCGCGGTCAGCGCCGAGGCCGAGCGCGAGCGGGTCTTCTGCGCCCGCAGCGACGACGCCGCCGCCGCGACCGCCTGGACCCCCGCCAGCGGCCGCGACGCGGGCGCCACCGTGGCCGTCCTCACCGGCGACCCCCGGCACTCCGCCGCGCTGCGCGACTCCATCGTCGACGGCCTGCGGGACGGCTCCCTCGCCGCCCGCCAGTACCGCGCGCACGGCGCCGGGGTGGCCCTGGTCGGCGGCGGCCCCGGCGACCCGGACCTGATCACCGTGCGCGGCCGGCGCCTGCTCGCCGACGCGGACGTGGTGGTGGCCGACCGGCTCGCCCCCCGCGAGCTGCTCGCCGAGCTCCCCGAGCACGTCGAGGTCATCGACGCCTCCAAGATCCCGTACGGCCGCTTCATGGCACAGGAGGCGATCAACCGCACCCTGGTCGAGCACGCCAAGGCCGGCAAGTTCGTCGTCCGGCTCAAGGGCGGCGACCCGTACGTCTTCGGGCGCGGCGGCGAGGAGCTGCTCGCCTGCGCCGAGGCCGGGCTGCCGGTCACCGTGGTACCCGGCATCTCCAGCTCGATCAGCGTGCCGGCCGCCGCCGGGGTGCCGGTCACCCACCGTGGGATGACGCACGAGTTCACCGTCATCTCCGGCCACGTCGGCCCCTCCGACCCGCGCTCGCTGGTCAACTGGGAGGCCGCCGCGCAGATGACCGGCACCCTGGTGCTGCTGATGGCGGTCGACAAGATCGGCGAGATCGCCGCCAAGCTCGTCGCGTGCGGGCGCTCCGCGGACACCCCGGTCGCGGTCGTCCAGGAGGGCACCACCGCCGCCCAGCGCCGGATCGACGCCACCCTGGGCACGGTGGCCGACACCGTGGCCGCCGAGCAGGTCAAGCCGCCGGCCGTGATCGTCGTCGGCGACGTGGTGGGCGTCCTGGCCGCGGGCTTCCGGGCCTGACCGGGACGGAGCAGCCGCCGCTCAGGCGAGCGGCTGCTCCGTCCAGATCACCTTGCCGGTCGACGTGTAGCGGGTCCCCCAGCGGTCCGCGAACTGCGCCACCAGGAACAGCCCGCGCCCGCCCTCGTCGGTGATCGCCGCCGAGCGCAGGTGCGGCGAGGTGCTGCTGCCGTCCGACACCTCGCAGATCAGCGAGCGGTCCCGCAGCAGCCGTACCCGGATCGGCCCGCCGCCGTACCGGATCGCGTTGGTCACCAGCTCGCTCAGGATCAGCTCGGTGACGAACACCGCCTCGACCAGGCCCCACTGGTCCATCCGCTCGGCCACCGCCGCCCGCACCGCCCCCACCGCGGCCGGGTCGGTGGGCACCTCCCACTCCGCCACCCGGTCCGGCGCCAGCACCGTGGTACGCGCCACCAGCAGCGCGATGTCGTCCTGCGGGTGCGCGGGCAGCATCGCGTCCAGCACGTCCGTGCAGGTCTGCTCCGGCGTGCGCCCCGGGTGCCCGGCCAGCGCCGCGCGCAGCAGCTCCAGGCCGGCGTCGATGTCCCGCTCGCGGTCCTCCACCAGCCCGTCGGTGTACAGCACCAGCCGGCTGCCCTCCTCCGGCGTCAGCTCCACCGTCTCGAACGGCAGCACCGCGAGCCCCAGCGGCGGCCCGGTGGCCGACTCCGGGAACTCCACCCGCCCGTCCGGGTGCACCAGCGCGGGCGGCGGGTGCCCGGCGCTCGCCATCGTGCAGCGCCGCGCCACCGGGTCGTAGATCGCGTACAGGCAGGTCGCCCCGGTCACCGCGCCGCCCGCCCCGCTCGCCGACTCCTCCAGGTCGATCCGGTTTACCAGCTCGTCCAGGTGCCCGAGCAGTTCGTCCGGCGGCAGGTCGAGCGTCGAGAAGTTGTGGATCGCCGTCCGCAGCCGCCCCATCGTCGCCGCCGCGTGCAGCCCGTGGCCGACCACGTCGCCCACCACCAGCGCCACCCGCGCCCCCGGCAGCGGGATCACGTCGTACCAGTCGCCGCCAACGCCCGCCTGCGCCGGCAGGTACCGGTGCGCGACCTCCAGCGCGCTCTGCTCCGGCAGCGAGCGCGGCAGCAGGCTGTGCTGCAGGGTGACCGCCATCGCGTGCTCACGGGTGTACCGGCGGGCGTTGTCGATGCAGACCGCGGCGTGCGAGACCAGCTCCTCCGCCAGCGCGAGGTCCTCCTCGTCGAACGGCTCCGCCCGCTCGGCCCGCCAGAACCGCGCCACCCCCAGCAGCACCCCGCGGGCCCGCAGCGGCACCCGCACCAGCGAGTGCACCCCGTACGTGAGCGCCCGCTCGGCCCCCTCCGGGTCCTGCATCCGCCACGCCGCCGCGTCCGCCAGTCGCGGTTCCACCGCCGCCAGCCCGCTGCCCAGCGCCCCGGCCAGCGGGGTGCCGGGGGTCACCTCCACGACGGTGCCCACCCGGTAGAACGGCGAGCCCTCCCGCACCCCGCAGAACGCCGCCCGGCGCATCCGCCCCAGCGCCGTCCCGGGCGGCGGCTCGTCCCCCGCCAGCACCTCCTCCGCCAGGTCGACGCTCACGTAGTCCGCGAACCGCGGCACCACGACCTGCGAGAGCTCCTCCGCGGTCCGCGTCACGTCCAGCGTCGAGCCGACCGTCACCCCCGCGTCGTACAGCAGCCGCAGCCGCCGCTGCGCCACCTCGGCCCGCCCGGACAGCGCCAGCAGCTCGGTCGAGTCGCGCAGCGTCGCCACCACGCCCGCCGGGCCGCCGTCGCGGTCGGTGAGCCGGACGTTCACCGCGAGCAGCCGCTCGCCGGCCAGCACCACCTCGTCGGTCACCGGGCGGTTGGCGGTCAGCAGTTCCTCGGGCACCCGGTCGAGGCCCAGTTCGACGACCGGCCGGCCCTCGGCGTCGGGCGGCAGCGCCAGCAGTCGGCGGGCCTCGTCGTTGCAGAGCACCAGGTGCCCGTACTCGTCGACGATCAGCACGCCCTCGCGCACCGCGTGCAGCACCGCGGCGTGGTGCTCGTACATCCGGGTCATCTCGGCCGGCCCCAGGCCGTGGGTCTGCCGCCGCAGCCGCCGGCTCACCAGCGCCGTCCCGCAGGTCGCCAGGCCCAGCGCGAGCGCCGCCGCACCGAGCAGCACCGGCAGGTGGCGTTCGCTGGCCGTGGTGACGCTCTCGATCGTCAGGCCCGCCGAGACCAGTCCGACCACGGCGCCGTCCGGGCCGAACACCGGCACCACCGCCTGCACCAGCGGCCCGATGGTGCCGTCCACCTCCTCGGTGACCACCTGGCCGTTCAGTGCGGGTTCGATGGTGCCCACGAACGTCTGGCCGATCCGGTCCGGCAGCGGGTGGGTGTAGCGGACCCCGTCGGTGTTCATCACCACCAGGAAGTCGACCCCGGAGGCGATCCGGGCGGCCTCGGCCTTGGGCTGCAGGATCGCGGTCGGATCGGGGGATTCGAGGGCGGCCACCATGCCGGGGGAGTTCGCGAAGGTCTGCGCCACCGCCACCGAGCGGTTGCGGGCCTCCTGTTCGGCGTCGTGGTTGGACTGCAGCACCAGCGCCACCGCCGCGGCGGCCACCAGCAGCAGCACCACCACGACCTGCAGCGCGAACACCTGGCCCGCCACGGACCGGCGGCCCATCCGCCTCCGGTGCGCCGGCCGCTGCTCTCGCCGACCATTCGGGCCTCCGCCGGGCGGCCCGGCGGTACCGGGGAGCACCGGCGCGCCGGAAGCCGACGCAGCCCACGATCGGCCCGGAATTCGGGCCATACGTCATCCTCGCACTCCCGTCACCGGGCGGCCAAGGTTTGGCCGCGAGCCGCCGGGCTTGGCAAGATCGCAGGATGTCCGAACCCAGCACCGTCACCGACCCCGCCGACCCTCGCCTCGCCGACTACACCGGCCTCACCGACGTCGAGCTGCGGCGCCGCCGCGAACCCGCCGAGGGGCTCTTCATCGCCGAGGGCGAGAAGGTGATCCGCCGCGCCCTCGCGGCCGGCTACCGCATGCGGTCGATGCTGCTGACCCCCAAGTGGCTCGACGTCATGGCCGACGTGATCGCCGGGTCCGAGGCGCCCGTCCACGTGGTCGAGCCCGGCCTCGCCGAGGCCGTCACCGGCTACCACGTCCACCGGGGCGCGCTCGCCTCGATGGAGCGCAAGCCGCTCCCGGACGCCGCCGGACTGCTCGCCGGGGCCCGCCGGGTCGCCGTCCTGGAGGGCCTGGTCGACCACACCAACCTCGGCGCGATCTTCCGCAGCGCCGCCGCCCTCGGCATGGACGCCGTGCTGCTCTCGCCGGACTGCGCCGACCCCCTGTACCGGCGGGCCGTCAAGGTGTCCATGGGCGCCGTCTTCGCCGTTCCGTACGCCCGGCTGGACCCGTGGCCGTCCGCCCTGGAGGCGGTCCGCACGGCCGGCTTCGAGCTGCTCGCGCTCACCCCGGCTGAGCACGCCGTCGACCTGGCCGAGGCGGCCCCGCACCGGCTCCCCAGGGCCGCGCTGATGCTCGGCGCGGAGGGGGACGGCCTCACCCCGGGAGCCGTGGCCGCCGCCGACCGGGCGGTGCGGATCCCGATGGCCCACGGCATCGACTCGCTCAACGTGGGCGCCGCCGCCGCGGTCGCGTTCTACGCGGTGGCCGCCGGCGGCTGAGCCGGGGCTGACCGCTGCTGCGGCGCCCGGCGACCGGCGCCCCGTGCCCGGCGTCAGTGGGCGGAGGTGGGTGGCGCGGGGGCGGCGGCGGGCGGCTGGGCGGCGAGCCCGGTGCCGCCGGAGCTGCCGGCGCCGGGCCAGGACTCCTCCAGCGTGCCGTCGGCGCGCACGGTGTAGCGGGTGGAGGCCACCGCGCCGGTCTGCGCGACCCGCTCCTCGCGCACCAGAGAACCGCTCTCGATCCGCCAGGTGGCGGCGGCCTGCGGGTCGGCCGCCGAGGAGCGCGAGGCCAGCGGCACCGGCGCGTCGCCGGTGAAGCCGAACAGCTGGACGAGGTCGACCGGCACCGAGCCCTCGGACCGCCGCAGCACCACCAGCACCGCCGGCGCCTCCCGGTACCGGGCCGGCAGCACCGCGCTCAGGCCCACCTGCGGCCCGGCCCCGGCCGCCGAGCGGCCGTCGCGCAGCGCCACCGCGGGGCCGCCGGCCGGATCGGGGTAGGTCCGGTTGGGCCAGTCCACGGCGGGGACGGCGTTCGCGGCGGCGGCGACCAGCCCGCCGTCGCCGGTCGGTGTCCCGGTCCTGGCCGCCGCGAGCGGCACGCCCGCGGGCGCGGTCGCGGAGGGGCCGGGCGACGGCGGCACGCCGTCCACCGAGAGGCCGGCCGCGGGGGAGCCCGGCGTGCCGGCGGCCACCGTGCTGCCGACCCGGCCGAGGCCCTGCTCGTCGCGGTTCTCGCAGCCCTGCGCCGCCGCGATGGCCAGTGCCACCCCGAGCGTCACCGTGACGAAGACGATCACCCGCTGGCGCAGCAGCCGGCGCCGCGAGGCGGTCGGCCGGCCGCCGGGCGCGGGCGTGTGCTGCCGCTCGCCGGGCCGCCCGCGCGGGGGAGCGGGCCGTCGGCCGCGCGGCTCGTGCTCGCCGGCGGGCCGACCGGGCGGCGGGGTCTGCGGG
>NZ_JBSGXP010000097.1:0-33382 GCF_053610105.1 Kitasatospora sp. NPDC054939
GGCCGTGCCGGTCCGCCGCCGCCCGCTGGGATCAGGAGCGCCGCTTGGGCTTCGAGCGGCCGGTCGCGGCGCGCGGGCGGCCCGCGCCCTTGGCCCCCGGGGCCGGCTTCTGCTGCTTCGCCCCGGACTTCTGGCCCGCCGACTTCTGGCCCGCCGACTTCTGACCGCCCGCCTTCGGTGCGCCGGCCTTCTGGCCCGACCTCGGAGCGCCGCCGGACCGCGCGCCGCTCTGCTTCGCCTCGTCGGCCGGCCGGTCGGCGCCGCGTCCGCGCGAGCTGTTGACCGTCCGGCCCCGGACGATCCCGATGAACTCCTCCACCAGGTCGGTCGTGCGGTCCTCCCGCCAGGAGAGCGCGACCTGCGACTGCGGGACGTCCACGGCCGGCCGGTAGGTGAGGTCGCGGCGGTGGTGCAGCCGGGCCAGCGACTGCGGCACCAGCAGCACGCCCACGTTCGCGGCCACCAGCTCGATCGCGTCCCCGGTGGTCGCCGGGCGCTCGATCGCCGGCCGGCCGGGCAGCTCCGCCCAGCCCAGGGTGTCGTCGAGCGGGTGGAAGACCACCTCGTCGGCGAGGTCGGCGGCGGACACCTCCTCGGCCGCGGCCAGCCAGTGGTCCTTGGGGAAGACCACCACCGTGGTCTCGGTGTAGAGCGGGATCGCGCTGAGCAGCGTCCGGTCGACCGGCAGCCGCACCAGGCCGGCGTCCGCGTCCCCGCCGCGCAGCACCTGCTCGCCCTCGGTCCCGGTCAGCGCCACCAGCGAGAGCGGAACGTCCGGCAGCCGCTCCTCCCAGACCCGCACCCACTTGCCGGGGGTCACTCCCGGGACGTACGCGAGCCGGAACAACGGGTTCACCTGCATCTCTGTCACGCAGCAAGGCTACCGAGCGTGGTCCGGACGGGCACACGCACTCACGTACCCTTACCTCCATGACATCGCTCAAGCCGAAGACGTCCCAGACCATGAAGCCGGCCACCGCCGCCAAGAAGCTGGGCGTCCACCTCGAAGCCACCCCTGCCGAGTTCCAGGAGGGCGTGGTCTCCCGCGAGGAGCTGAACGCGCTGCAGAGCGAGCCGCCCGCTTGGCTGCAGGAGCTGCGCCGCAACGGGCCGCACCCGCGTCCGGTGGTCGCGGCGAAGCTCGGTGTCTCCATCTCCGGCCTCGCCCGGGGCGGGGTGACCGAGGCGCTCACCACCGAGCAGATCGAGGCCCTGAAGGCCGAGGAGCCCGAGTGGCTGCGCCGCGAGCGCGCCACCCAGGCCGACGTCCGCAAGGAGGCCGTGCGGATCAAGGACAAGGCGACCGAGAAGGCCGCCGAGAAGGCCCCCGCGAAGCCGGCCGGACGGGCGGGCACCCGCCGCTAGGGCTTGGGCCGCACGGAACGGCACCTCGACGGCTCCCGGCACCCGCCGGGGGCCGTCGTGCTGCGCCGGCTCCGCGCCCCGTCGCCGGGCCCGCCCGGGGTCAGGCGACGGACAGGACGATCTTCCCTGAGGTCCGGCCGCCCTCCCCCCGGGCGTGCGCCTCGGCCGCCCGCTCCAGCGGGAACACCGCCTCGACGTGCGGCCTCAGCAGGCCGTCGGCCAGCAGCGCGGCGATCGCCTGCATACCCGCCCGGTCGGCCTCGACGAGCATCGTCGTGACCCGCACCCCGAGCCGGGCCGCGCGCCCGGCCTCCTCCGGGCCGCCGCCGCCCGCCCGGATCGAGACCAGCAGGCCGCCGGGGCGCAGCACCTCCAGCGAACGGGTCCGGGTGTCGCCGGAGAGCGGGTCGAGGACCACGTCGACGTCCCGGACGGCCGCCGTGAAGTCGGTGGTGCGGTAGTCGATCACCTCGTCCGCGCCGAGGGAGCGCAGGAAGTCGTGCTTGGGCGCGCTGGCGGTGCCGATCACGTACGCGCCGCGGGCCTTGGCGATCTGCACCGCGAAGTGGCCGACGCCGCCGGCCGCGGCGTGGATCAGCACCCGCTGCCCGGGGCGCAGGTCGGCGGTGTCGACGAGCGCCTGGTACGCGGTGAGCGCCGCGAGCGGGACGGCCGCCGCGTGCACGTGGTCGATGCCCTCCGGCTTGTGGGCGAAGGCGCGGGCCGGGCCGGTGACGTACTCGGCGTGCGAGCCGACGCCGTGGGGGTAGGGGAGCATGCCGAAGACCTCGTCGCCGGGCGCGAAGAGGGTGACGCCGAAGCCGACGGCCGCGACGACGCCGGAGACGTCCCAGCCGAGGACGAGCGGCAGGCGGTCGAGGAAGAGCGGTTCGGCGCGGTGCTTCCAGTCGGTGGGGTTGACCCCGGCCGCGCGGACGGCGACGAGGATCTCGCTCGGGCCGGGGACGGGTCGCGGCAGGCGGGTCGGGCGCAGCACGTCGGGGGCTCCGAGGACGTCCTGACGGACGGCCAGCATGGTGGCGGGGGCGCCGGTGTTCTCGTTCATGCCGTCCAGCCTCAGGCAGGGCGTGCTCCGGGGCCATGGCACGATGGCCGACTTTCGATAGGATCGTGCCATGGAACGTGCCGCGGCCCTGGAGGCGGGAGAGCTCCGGGGGCCTTCGGCGCACCGGGTCGCCGTGCTCGCCCTCGCCGGCGTCTATCCGTTCGAACTGGGCATCCCCAGCCGGGTGTTCGGGGCGGCGGACGGCCGGTACGAGGTGCTGACCTGCTCGGTGGACGGGCAGCCGGTGCCGACCACCGCGGACTTCTCGGTCACGGTCGGGCACGGCCCGGAGGTGCTGGCCACGGCCGACACGGTGGTGGTCGCGCCGTTCGACCACGCGCGGGTGCTGCGGGAGCTGCCGCCGGATGTGGCGGCGGCGCTGGCCCGGGTGCGGCCCGGGACCCGGATCGTGTCGATCTGCACCGGCGCGTTCGTCCTGGCCGCCGCGGGCCTGCTGGACGGCCGACCGGCGACCACGCACTGGAAGCTGGGCGAGGTGTTCCGGCGCTGGTTCCCGCGGGTGGCGCTGGACCCGGACGTGCTGTTCGTCGACGACGGCGAGCTGCTGACCTCGGCGGGCGCGGCCTCCGGGCTGGACGTCTGCCTGCACCTGGTGCGCCGGGACCACGGCAGCGCGGTGGCCAACCAGGTGGCGCGGCTGTGCGTGGTGCCGCCGTGGCGGGACGGCGGGCAGGCCCAGTACATCGAGCACCCGGTGCCCGAGGGGTCCGGGCCCGGCACGGCCGCCGCCCGCGCGTGGGCGCTGGAGCACCTGCGGGAGCCGCTGTCGCTGGCCGACCTGGCGGCCCGGGCCCGGATGAGCCGGCGCACCTTCGCGCGCCGCTTCCAGGACGAGGTGGGGATGAGCCCGGGGCGCTGGCTGATCCAGCAGCGCGTGCTGCGGGCCCGGCAGTTGCTGGAGTCCAGCGACCTGCCGGTGGACGAGGTCGCCGGGCAGGTGGGCTTCGCCACCGGCGCGTCTCTGCGGCAGCACCTGCACGCCGCGATCGGGGTCACCCCGCTCGCCTACCGCCGCACCTTTCGCGGCGGCCCCGGCGGCGCGGCGCATTAGGGCGCGTCGGGCGGGCCGGCCGCTCGTGCCGGGCGAGGCCGGCCCGACGGAACCGGGCAGCCCGTCAAAAGGCCCCGCCGGAGGGGGCCTCCGGCCTCTTCCGTGACGCCGGACGGCACGGAAGTTGCGCCACTGTTAACCCTGCTGCGAACTGGCGACCCCCGGGCCCACCTGCCGTTACGGTGCAATGAGGACCGCACTCGTGCCCCTCCGGGCAGTCCTCGTCCCACGAGCCGACCTACGAAACCATTGGTCTATACCAATGGGGTACTGTGGCCGCGGAGCTGTCAGAAACACGGCTGTGGGGGCCACATGACTGTCCAACACCTTCCGAAACCTCCTTCCGACCAGGAGCTCTACTGGTACTTCGGGCCGCAGCGCCGCTGGGTGCTGATCTGCACCTCGCTCGCCTTCGCCTTCACCGCGGCGACCATGTTCACCTTCTCCCTGCGGACCCCGGCCCTCTGGGCCTTCCTGGCCGTCCTCGGGCTGAACGTCGTCGCCCTCGTCCTCTCCTCCGTCAACGGGCTGCGCCAGCGCCGGCTGACCCGGCACTCGCACGAGGTGCTGGTCCACGCCTGGAACCCCGGCGACCTGCCCACCGTCGACCTCTACCTGCCCACCTGCGGCGAACCGCTCGACGTCCTGGAGAACGCCTACCGGGCCGTCGGCGCGCTCGACTGGCCGAACGCGCTCACCGTCTGGGTGCTCGACGACGCCGACCGGCCCGAGGTCGCCGCCCTCGCGGCCGCCCACGGCTACGAGTACGTCGTGCGCCCAGACCGCGGCCACTTCAAGAAGGCCGGCAACCTCAACCACGCGCTCACCCTGAGCAGCGCCGAGTACATCGCCATCCTGGACGCCGACTTCGCGCCCCGGCCCGACTTCCTGCGCCACCTGGTGCCGTACTTCGCCGACCCGCGGATCGGCATCGTGCAGAGCCCGCAGTGCTTCGACACCGACGAGGGCATGGACTGGATCCAGCGCGCCGCCGGCTCCGCGCAGGAGTGGTTCTTCCGCTGGGTCCAGCCCTCCCGGGACGCCAGCGACGCCGCGATCTGCTGCGGCAGCAACGCCGTCTACCGGCGCACCGCGATCGACGCGGCCGGCGGCTTCGCCCGGCTCGACCACAGCGAGGACCTCTTCACCGGCCTCGCCCTCTACGAGCAGGGCTACCGCACCCTGTACGTCCCGGTGCTGGTCGCCAAGGGCACCTCGCCCGACAACCTCGCCTCCTACGTCAACCAGCAGTACCGCTGGGCGATGGGCAACCTGCACCTGCTCGGCTCGCCCGTGCTCAAGCGGATCCGCGCTCCCCGGCGGATGCGGCTCTGCTTCTACGAGGGCATCGTCGGCTACCTCGCCGCCACCGTGAACGTCTTCGTCGCGCCACTGCCGCCGCTGGTGATGATGTTCTGGTACCCCGACCAGATCCGGCCCTGGCACGTCCTGCCGCTGCTCGCACCGCTGTGGCTGTGGCACGTGCTGCTCCCCCGGATCAGCCGCACCCGCTGGCGGATCGAGGTGATCCGCTCCAACGTACTGATGAGCGTCGCCGCGGGCGCCGCCTACTGGCACACCCTGCGGGGCCGCAGCGCCGCCTGGGTGCCCACCGGCGCGGGCCGCACCCGACCCGGCGGACTCGCCCGCCGGGTCGTCCTGGTCTCGCTGCTCTGGCTCGGCGCCTCGCTCGGCGCGGCCGGCCTCGGCCTCGGCCTGGCCGTCGCCCGCAACGGCTGGGAGCCCACCTGGGGCCTCGGCCTGTACGTCGCCGTGCAGGCCCAGATCGGCCTGCCGCTGATCCGCGACCTGCTGCGCGAACTGCGGCCCGCCCGACCGGAAGTGACCGCCGCCCGCGACACCGCGCCCGGCCGCCGCACCGCCCGCCCGGCCGCCGCCCGGCTCTCCGCCTGGACCGCCGCGCTCAACGGCCGCAACGCCGCCGCCGGCATGCTCCCCCGGCGCTGGCCCGAGGCGCTCGCCACCACCGCCACTCTCGTACTCACCGCTCTGCTTGCCTCCGGCTGGGTCAGCCCGATGCTGCCCTGGCTGAGGTGAAAGGTCGCCACCTCCCATGTCATCGACCACGGTTCCGGAACTCCGTCCGGAGACCTACACCATCCCCGGCCCGCCGCGCGGCGGCAGCGGCTCCCGGAGTTCCGACACTCCGGACAGCGCGC
This sequence comes from Kitasatospora sp. NPDC054939, assembly GCF_053610105.1. Taxonomy (NCBI): domain Bacteria; kingdom Bacillati; phylum Actinomycetota; class Actinomycetes; order Kitasatosporales; family Streptomycetaceae; genus Kitasatospora; species Kitasatospora sp. NPDC054939. Next base: position 5,684 of record NZ_JBSGXP010000097.1, read on the forward strand.
CCCGCGCGGGCTTCCGCCCCGACATCGAGGGCCTGCGCGCGGTCGCCGTGCTCGCGGTGCTCGCCTTCCACGCGTCCGTGCCCGGCCTGGCCGGCGGCTTCGTCGGCGTGGACGTCTTCTTCGTCATCTCCGGCTACCTGATCACGAACCTGCTGGTCCGCGAGGCCGTCACCACCGGACGGATCCGGCTCGGCGAGTTCTTCTCCCGCCGCGCCCGCCGACTGCTGCCGTCCGCCGCCGTGGTGCTCGCCGCCGTCGCGGTGGTCGGCGCCTGGCTCACCGTCCCGCTGCGCCGCGCCGACCTGGAGCACGACGTCCTCGCGGCGGCGCTGTCCGTCGCCAACTGGCGCTTCGTCTCCCAGCAGACCGACTACCTCGCCGCCGCGCGCGACGAGAGCCCGCTGCTGCACTTCTGGTCGCTCGCCGTCGAGGAGCAGTTCTACCTCGGCTGGGCCCCGCTGCTCGCCCTGCTGGTGTACCTCGCCGCCCGGCGGGCGGTCCGGCGCGGCGCCGCCGTCCGGGCCGCGGCCACCGCCGCCGCCCTGCTACTGACGCTCGGCTCCTTCGCCCTGGCGCTGCACTGGACGCAGAGCTCGGTCTCCCTGGCGTACCTCGGAACGCCTTCCCGCGTCTGGCAGTTCGGCGTCGGCGCGCTGCTCGCCCTGCTGCCCTGGCACCGGCTGCCGGGACCGCGCCCGCTGCGGCTGCTCACCGGCTGGGCCGGCGCGCTCGCCGTGCTGGGCTGCGTCCTCGGGTACGACTCCGCCACCCCCTACCCCGGCTGGGCGGCCCTGGTGCCGACCCTCGGCACCGCCGCCGTCCTGCTGGCCGGCACCCCCGACCGCACCGGGCACCCCGCACAGCAGCGCGGCCCCGGGGTGGACCGGCTGCTCGCCGCCCGCGCCCCGCGGGCGATCGGCCGGCTCTCCTACAACCTCTACCTGTGGCACTGGCCCGTCCTGGTGCTCGCCGAGGCCCGCCTCGGCAGCCTGGACTGGCCCGCCAAGGTCGCGCTCACCGCGGCCGCCGCGCTGCCCGCCGCCGCGGTGCTCCGCTGGGTCGAACAGCCGCTGCGCCGCAACCGCACCGTCGTGGAACTCCCGCGCCGCGGGCTGTCGCTGGGGCTGACGGCGGTCGTCGTCCCGGTGGTGCTGGCGCTCGTCGTCGGCACCGGCACCCTGCGCGCGCTCGGCCCGGCCGCGCCCGTCGACCTGCTCGGGCTGCCGCCGGGCTCCGCCGACGGCACCACCCTGCTGGCCCGCACCGGGGCCCCGCCGAAGGACGGCCCGATCGTCCCGGACGCCCTGCAGGCCCGCAAGGACTTCCCGCCGGACGGCGCGTGCGAGGTCGACCCGGCCGCCACGAGCAGCCCGCCCTGCCTGTTCGGCGCGACCGCGAGCCCGGACCGGATCGTCCTGCTCGGCGACTCGCACGCCGGCCAGTGGTTCTCACCGCTGCTCGCGATCGCCGCCCAACGCCGGTGGGCGCTGGAGGAGTTGGTCAAACAGGGCTGCCCGCTGCCGGAGATCCCGGTGATCAACCCGCAGTTGGGCCGCAGCTACCGCGAGTGCGACACCTGGCGGGCCGAGGCGCTGGCCCGGATCACCCGCGGCCCCAAACCCCGGCTGATCGTCGTCGGCTCGCTCAACCGCTACACCGACGACCGCGAACTCCTGCTGCAGGGCTGGGAGAAGACCCTCGCCCCGCTACGCGCGCTCGGCGTGCCGATCGTCTACGTCGAGGACACCCCGGTGCCCGGCACCGACGTCCCCGCCTGCATCTCCGGCCACACCGGGGACCCGGCCGCCTGCGCGTTCGACCGCGGCCGCGCCGTGCTCCCCGACCCGCTCGCCGGGGCGGTCGCGGCCGGCCGGCTGCCCGGCGTCCGCTCGATCGAGGTGAACTCGGTCATCTGCCCCGGCTCCGGGCGCAGTTGCCCGGCGGTGCTGGAGCGCATCCTGCTCTACCGGGACGACTCCCACCTCACCAACGTCGCCGCCGTGGTGCTCACCTCGCGGATCGAACGGCTGCTCACCGAGGCCGGGGCGCTCCCCGGCGGCGCACCGTCCCCGGCCGCACCCGCCGGCACCGCCGGAACCGCCGGACCCGACGGCTGGACCCGGGTCTTCCGGGACGACTTCGACGGACCGGCCGGCAGCCGCCCCTCCGCCGCCGACTGGCAGTACGACCTCGGCACCTGCTACCCGGGCTGCCCGGCACCCCAGTGGGGCACCGGCGAGGTCGAGACGATGACCGACTCGACCGCCAACGTCCGGCTGGACGGCAGGGGTGCCCTGGAGATCGTGCCCACCCGGGAGAACGGGCAGTGGAGTTCGGGCCGGATCGAGTCCCGGCGCGCCGACTTCACGGCCCCGCCCGGCGGAGTGCTGCGGATCGAGGCGGCCATCGCCCTGCCGGACGTCACCGGGCCCGCCGCGGCGGGCTACTGGCCGGCCTTCTGGACGCTCGGCGCACCGCTGCGCAACGGCTGGACCGGCTGGCCGGCCGTCGGCGAACTCGACGTGATGGAGAACGTCAACGGCCGGGACGCCGTCTTCGGCACCATGCACTGCGGCACCGCCGAGGGCGGACCCTGCCGCGAACCGCAGGGCCTCGGCTCGGGCGACGTCCCGTGCACCGGCTGCCGGACGGGATTCCACGCCTTCGCCGTCGAACTCGACCGCACCCCCGGGGCCGAGCAGGTCCGCTGGTACCTGGACGGCCGCGAGTACCACCGGGTCGCAGCCGCCGCCATGGACCCGGCCACCTGGGACCGGGCGGTCGACCACGGGCTGTTCCTGATCCTCAACGTGGCCGTCGGCGGCAAGCTGCCGGACGCCTTCGGCGGCGGCCCGACCACGGCCACCGAGCCGGGCCACCCGATGCGGGTCGACCACGTCACGGTCTCCACCCGCCCGGGCACCCGCCCCTGAACACGCGGTCGGGCCCGGCCGTCCTTCCCCGGCGGCCGGGCCCGTCCGCGTACCCACCGCTACCGCGCGGGGCCCGCCCGGCGCCTCCGCGACAGTGCGGCGGTACGGCACGGCCGTACAGAACCTAGGCGCCCAGGGAGGCCCGGTAGAGGCCGCGGACCAGGTCGGTGTCGACGGTCGGGTGCGGGTCGTTGTCCAGGTTGCCGCTGAGGCCCGCGACGAAGGTGTCGATGTCCCGTTCGGTGTACCCCTGCGCGGTGAGGGTGGTGCCCAGGCCGGTGTCGGCGAGCAGCGCGCCGACGGCGGTCGCGGCGTCCCGGTGGTGGAGGGCCTCGGCGACCCCGCCGAAGGCCTCCGCGGCGAACTCGCCGGCGCTGCGGATCCAGGTGGGGTAGAGCAGGGCGAGACCGCGGCCGTGCGAGAGCGCGTTGCCGGGGACGGCGCCCATGGCCTGCTGGAGCCGGTGCGGCAGGCAGGTGCTGACCGTAGTGACGTTCACGCCGCCCAGCAGCGCGGCCAGCGCCATCGCCTCGCGGGACTCGGGCGTCGCCTCGCCGCGGGCCAGCCGCGGCAGATGCTCGCGGATCAGGCCGAGGGCCCGGTGCGCGTACGCCCGGCTCTGCTCCGTCGCGCGCCGGGCGACGGCCCCCTCGACGGCGTGCGCGAGGGCGTCGAAGCCGCTCTCCAGGGCGACCGCGACGGGCAACGGCTCGCCGAGGTCCGGGTCGACGATCGCGATCCGGGGGGCCACCGCCGCACCGCGGATGCCGGACTTGAAGACCCGGACGGTGTCCGTGACGATGGCGCCCTGGGTGACCTCCGAACCGCTTCCGGCCGTGGTCGGGACGGCGACGATCGGCAGGGCGGCGGCACCGTCGGGCAGGGTGCGGCCGATCAGCTCGCGCACGGTGTCCGCGTCGGCGGCGACCGCCACGGCCTTCGCGGCGTCGATGGCGCTGCCTCCGCCGAGGCCGACGACCACGTCGCAGCCGGCCGCCCTGGCGACCCCGAGCGCCTCGTCGATCTCGTCCGAGCGGGGATTGGCGCTGATCCGGTCGAAGACCGTGACGGCGAGCCCCGCGGCGGCGAGCGAGCCGACCGCCCGGTCGAGGATGCCGTGGCGGCGCATCGCGGTCCGGCCGCAGACCAGCAGGGCGTGCCCGCCCAGCGGCGCCGTGAGCGGGCCGAGCCGGTCGAGGGTGCCGCGGCCGAGGACCACGCGGGTGGGGATCGGCAGCGCGGTGAGGTCGAGGGCGCCCTCGACGGTGGGCAGGTCGGTGCTCATGGGTGCGGCTCCTCGCCGTGGGTCGTAGCGGGGTGGGTCCCGGGCTCCCCGGGCGCGGTCCGCCTCGCATTGTCGGCGAGTGCCTCGAACACCGCGCAGGTGCCCTCCACCAGGTACTGCAGGGCCGAGCCGCCGCCGGTGGAGCGCGGGCCGTCCCAGGGCAGTTCGGCCACGGTGTCGCCGCCCAGCAGCAGGGTGCGGCTGCGCGCGCCGGACCGCGCGGCGAGCACGGCCGCGGCGGCGTGGTGGTTCCCCTCGGCGTACCGGCCGGGGGTGCCCGCGACCAGCACCCGTTCGGCGCGGTGGACCCGGTCGAGCGCCCACGGCTCGATCTCGAAGTCGACGACGGCGTGGTCGTCCGGCACCCCCCGGTCGAGCGGCAGCCGCCGGACGGTGCCGTCCGGCCCGGCCGCCACGACGACGCGCGGCAGGTGGAGACCCCGGCCGCCGGTGCGCTCCAGGACCGCGCGCGCCGCCTCGGCGCAGCGGGCCGGGTCGCTGCCCAGCTCGGAGCGGCCGATCCGGTGGCCGCTCACGGCGAGCAGGGTGTTGAGCACCACGCCGCCCGGGATCACCAGGCCGTGGGTGCGGGTCAGGCCGACGAGGCCGATCAGGGTCTTCTCCGGTTTGACCCCGCCGAGCACCGCGACCGACGCGTCGCCGCCCGCGCCCGCCGCCCAGGGGTCCAGGGCGCGGCTCTCCTCGACCAGGCCGGCCGTCGCCCAGCCGGGCAGGTGGTCGAGCAGACCGGTGTTGGAGGCATGGCGGCGGTGGGCCTTGGAGAAGCCGCCGATCGCCACCCGATCGCCCAACCCGGCCAGCTTGCCGGCGAGTTCGGGGTCTCCGCGCTCGTCGCCCGGGTCCAGGCGGGTGTTGCCGAACAGGGCGATCTCGCCGGGCTGCAGCTCGCGGGCCCAACTCCGGGCGCGGGCGGTGGAGTTCTCCGGAAGGTAGCGCACCGGCCGGCCCAGCCGCGCGGCGAGGTGGGCGGCGAGGTAGTCCAGGTGGCGGGCGCTGCCGTCCTTGGCGCTGCCCTGGTGGCTCACCAGGGCGACCCGCGCGCCCGCGTCCGACAGCCGGGCCAGATCGGCGAGTTCGACGTCGATCCGGCCGGTGTCGGCGAGCGCGGGACCGACGTTGAAGCCCGCCGAGTAGATCCAGCGCTCGCCGGGCACGGGCGTGTGCTCGGCGAGCAGCCGCATCGCCGTCACAGCCCGTAGTGGCCGAGGCCGGCGCGCTCGTCGAGACCGAACATCAGGTTCATGTTCTGGATCGCCGAACCGGCGGCGCCCTTGACCAGGTTGTCGGTGACCGCGACGACCTTGGCGAAGCCGCGCACCGGGTCGTAGTCCACCCCGATGTGGCAGAAGTTGGAGCCGGTCACCGCGGTGAGGCTCGGGTAGACGCCGTACTCCTTGGCGTTCAGCCGGCCCTGCTTGGGGAAGGCGTTGACGCGGACGAAGTGCTCGTCGGCGTAGTACGCGCGGTAGAGGTCGAGCAGGGCGGCCCGATCGACCGCGGCGCGGGCGTCGGCGCGCACCGCCACGCTGGCCTGGATGTGGATGCCGCGGACGAAGTTGCCGTGGGCCGTGGTCATGTCGACGCACAGCTCGCGGCCGGCCAGCGGGGCCAGGTGGGTCTCCAGCTCGGGGGCGTGCCGGTGGCCGTCCAGGCTGTACGGCAGCATCGAGGCGAAGGCCTCGGCGTGCATGACCTCGGTGACCGGCTTGTTGCCGGCGCCGGAGGTGCCGTTGACGGCGGCGAGGTGGATCGCGGTGTCGAGGTCGGCGAGGCCGGAGCCCAGCAGCGGGGCGAGGCCGAGCACGGTGGTGATGGCGTAGCAGCCGGGGTTGGCCACCAGCCGGGCCTCGGCCACCCGGTCGCGGTGGAGCTCGGTCACGCCGTAGACGGCCTCGGGCAGCAGCTGCGGGCTGGCATGCTGCTCGCCGTAGACCTCCCGGTAGCGGTCCGCGTCGGGGAAGCGGAAGTCCGCGCTGACGTCGATCACCTTGGCGCCGCGGTCCAGGAAGTACGGCGCGGAGCGCATCGCCTCGCCCGAGGGGGTGCAGAAGAACACCGCGTCGAGGTCGCCGGCCCGCTCCCGCAGTTCGTCGACGGTGACGAAGGCGAGTCCGCTGCCGAGCAGGTTGGGGTGGACGCGTTCGAGCACCTCGCCGCCGCGGGCGGTGGGCAGCACGGTGGCGACGCCGGGGTGGTTCAGGAGGAGGCGGCAGAGTTCGCCGCCCGCGTGGCCGGTGCCCCCGACGATGCCGATCTGGAGAGTCATGCGTCACCTCGTGGAGTAAGGATGATCTTGCCGGTGGCCGGTTCGCCGGCCGCCATGAGTGCCATCGCGGCGTCGGCCGCGGCGAGGCCGAAGCGGTGGGTGACCATGGGCAGCGGGTCGATGCTGCCCTCGGCCAGCCAGCCGATGACGGTGCGGAAGTCCTCGGCGGTGGACAGCGAGGAGCCGACCACCCGCACCTCCTTGCCGACCAGGGCGTTGACCGCCACGGCCGGCGGGCGGTCGAAGAAGCTCACCACGACCACCGTGCCGCCGGGGCGGACCGCGCGGACGGCCTCGTCCAGCGCACCCGGGTGCCCGGACGCGACGAGCACCACGTCGGCGGGCGCGGCGGCGTCCGGTCCGGCCCCGCCGGCCAGGACGTCGAGGTAGCCGTCGGCGCCGAGGGCGGCGGCCCGCCGGCCCTTGTCCGGGCCGAGGTCGGAGCAGACGACGGTGCCGTAGCCGAGCCGCCGGGCCGCGATCAGGCAGCCGAGGCCGATGTTGCCCGCGCCGATGACGCGCAGGGTCCGCCCGTCGGCCGGGCCGGCCAGGGCGACGGCGTGGACGGCGATCGACAGCGGTTCGACCAGCGCGCCGAGCACCGGGTCGGTGCCGGCGGGCAGCCGGTGGACCATGGTCGGCCGGAGCGTGACGTACTGCGCGAAGGAGCCGTCCCAGCCGAGGTGGCAGAGGTTGGCCCGGGCGCCACACAGGTTGGTGCGCCCCTGCGCGCACATCGGGCAGGCGCCGCAGTGCGCATAGGCGGCGGAGCACACCAGGTCGCCGACCGCGAAGTCGCCGGCGGCCGTGACGACGGTGCCGCACAGTTCGTGGCCGAGGACGGTCGGCGCCGTCTTGTACGGGTGGGTGCCGCGGTAGGTGGCGAGGTCGGATCCGCAGATGCCGGTGGCGAGGACGCGCACCAGCAGCTCGCCCGGGGCGACCGGCGGCAGCGGGGTCAGCCGGTGCTCGATCCGGCCGTTCTCGACCAGGACGGCACTCTCCATGGTGTCCTGACGGGTCGTCAGCACTGGTTGGGCACCTCCCGGCCGGCCAGGGCGGCGCTCACCGAGTCGACCAGGATGCGGCCGATCCGGGCCTGCGAGTCCGCGGACATCGCCCCGATGTGCGGGGTGATCACCACGTTGTCGAGGTCGTGCAGCCGGTTCGGCCGGCCTTCCCGGGCCACCACGTCGAGCCCGGCGCCGGCGATCCGGCGCTGCACCAGTGCGTCGTACAGGGCGTCCTCGTCGACGACGAGGCCGCGCGAGACGTTGACCAGCAGGCCGGTCGGCTTCATCGCGGACAGCGCGGCGGCATCGATCAGGTGGTGCGTGCGGTCGGTCAGCGGCACGGCCAGGCAGACCACGTCGGCGGTCGGCAGCAGTGCGTCCAGTGACGCCAACTCGTACCCCAGGCTGTCCAGTTCGTGCCGGCGCTCGTCGGTGGCCCGGGCCACGTCGACCAGCACCCGCATCCCGAGGGCGCGGCCGAGCGCGGCGATCCGCGAGCCGATCCGGCCGAAGCCGACCAGGCCGAGGGTCTTGCCGCCGAGCTCCGAGCCGGACAGTGCGGCCTTGTTCCAGACCCCGGCCCGGACCTGGCGGTCGGCCAGGGCGATGTGCCGGGCGACGGTGAGCATCAGCCCGAGGGCCAGCTCGGCGACGGCCGGGGCGGAGACCGCGGGGATGTTGAACACGGTCGCACCGGCCGCCCTGGCCGCGTCGAGGTCGATGTTGTCGATCCCCGAGCCGGCCCGCGCGATCACCTTGAGCCGGTTCGCGGCCGCGATGACGGGGGCGGTCAGCCGCACCCCGCTGCGCAGCACGATCACCTCCTTGTCGCGGACCAGGCCGAGCAGTTCCCCGGCCGGCGGACGCAGGGCCACGGTGACCTCGTGGCGCCGGCGCAGCTCCTCCAGGGCGCCCGCGTCGACGGGGTCGACGACCAGGATGCGGGCGCGCGGCGCGGCGGCCTCGGCGGCGAGGCCGGCGAGCGCCCGCCGGTCGAGCTTGCCGGAGGCGGTGAACGGCAGCGCGTCGACGCCGTGGAACCGGTTGGGCACCAGCTGGGCGGGCATGGTCGTGCGGGCGTGCCGGCGCAGCGCCGGGACGTCCAGTGCGCCGGGGGCGGCCGGGACGACGAGGGCGGTCAGCAGGTCGTTGCCGCTGCCGTCCCGGGTGACCAGCGCGGCGGCGTCGCCGACCTGAGCGGCGGCCCGCAGGCCGGCCTCGACCTCGCCGAGCTCGACCCGGTGGCCGCGGAGCTTGACCTGCTGGTCGTTGCGGCCGAGGTAGGCGAGCCGCCCGTCGGGCAGTCGGCGGGCGAGGTCGCCGGTGCGGTAGGACCGGCGGCCGTCGACGGTGCGGAAGCGGTCGGCGGTGAGCTCGGGACGGTTCAGGTAGCCGGTGGCGACACCGGTGCCGGACACCCACATCTCACCGGCCTCGCCGTCCGCGACCGGCTGCTGCGCGTCGTCGAGCAGGTCGATCGACAGGTGGGGCAGCGGCCGGCCGATCGGCGAGGAGGTGTCCCCCGCCAGCTGTTCGGGGGTGAGCACCAGGTGGGTGGCGTGCACGGTGATCTCGGTGATGCCGTACATGTTGACCATGACCGGCGCCGGTCCGGGGGCGGCGTCGAGGAAGCCCCGCACCACGTCCAGGTCGACGCTCTCGCCGCCGAAGACCACGTACCGCAGCGCGGTCGCGGGGGCGCCCGAGTCGGTGTACTCCCGGGCCAGGTAGCGGAAGGCGGACGGCACCTGGTTGAGCACGGTGACCCGTTCGTCGACCAGCAGCCGCAGGAAGTCCTCGGGCGCCTGCGCGGTGTCGGCGGGCACCGGGACCGCGGCCGCGCCGGTCGCCCAGGCGCCCCACAGCTCCCAGACCGAGAAGTCGAAGGAGGCGGAGTGGAACAGCGTCCACCGGTCCCCGGCGTCGAACGCGAACAGCGGCAGGGTGGCCCGCAGCAGCTCCAGCACGTTGCCGTGGGTCACCACGCAGCCCTTGGGCAGGCCGGTGGAGCCGGAGGTGTAGATCACGTACGCCGGGTCGTCCGGGCCCGGCGGTTCCGGGGCGGGCCCCGGGACGAGCCCGGCGGCGTCCGGGTCGACGACCGGCACGGTGTCCAGCCCGCAGGCCGCGGCCCGGTCGGGGGCACCGACCAGGGCCGCGAGGCCGGCGTCCTCAGCCATGAACCGGAGCCGCTCCGCCGGGTACGACGGATCGAGCGGCACGTACGCCGCACCGGCCTTGAGGACGCCGAGGATCCAGGCGGGCGCCCGGTGGGAGCGCTCCAGGAGCACGCCCACCAGGGCGCCGCGGCCGAGGCCGGCGGCGGTCAACCGGGCGGCGACGGCGTCGGACAGCCGGTCGATCTCGGTGTAGCCGGACTCGCGGCCGCCGCCGGCCACCGCGGGCGCGTCGCCGCGCACGACGGCGACCCGGGCGAACAGCTCGGGCAGCGAGCGGACGTCCGCCGGCAGCCCGCGCAGCGACACGTCAGGCACCGGCATGGTTGCCACCGACCGCCATCACGTCGCCCTGGTCGACCGGCTTGTAGTAGTCGGTGGGGTGCACCGCGTCGCCGAAGTCGCCGAACATCCGGCGCAGTCGCGGCGACATCCGGTCCAGCACCTCGGCGGGCTGCTGCAGGTAGTCGTGCGGGCGGTGCCACAGGTGCCCGTAGCGCAGGATGAAGGTCTTGCGCTCCCGGGTGGTGTTCGGCGCCACCGCGTGCCACAGCGAGTACGGGAAGATCAGTACGTCGCCCGGCGCGGCCTTGACCTCGACGGCCTCCTCGGGCAGGACGCCCCGGCGCAGCGGCTCGTCGAGTTCCTCGATGTAGCAGAGCGCCGTCCGGTCGGTCGGCACCCTGCGGTGGCTGCCGGGGACGAGCAGGAAGTTGCCGCTGTCGGACTGCGTGGTGTCGGTGAAGAACACCTGCGCCTTGACCTGCAGGCCCGGGCTGCCGTGGGTGAGCCGCAGCTGCTGCAGGTACTCGCCGCCGTCCGTGTGCCAGTACTCCAGCGCCTCCTGCTGGAGCGAGCGGACGAAGATCTCGGTGCCGAGGATCTGGACGCTGCCGGCCAGCAGGGTCATCAGCGGGCCGACCAGCTTCGGGTGGTCGAGGAAGTAGTCCATGCCGGCGGTGCGGGCCACCGCGTCGCGCACCCGCACGGTGTGGGCGCGGTCGGTGAAGCTGGCGTGGTTCTCGATGGTCCCGGCGCCCGCCGCGAGGACGTCGTCGATGACGCCGAGGCCGCGCTGCACCTCCTCGGGGGTGAACAGGCCCTTGAGGTGGAGGTAGCCGTTCTGCTCGTAGCTCTCGAACTGCTCGTCGGTGAGCGGCGTCCAGTCGCGATCCCGCACGGTCTCGGCGGTGGACTCGCGGATGGTCGCGACGTGCATGGCGGTGTTCTGCATGGTGGTCTCTCTCCTCGGTGGGGTGGCGGTCACGGGCGCAGTTCGCGGGCCCACCGGTGCAGCCGGTCCTCGACGGTGTCCCACAGGGCCAGCACGTCGGGGGCGGTGTACCAGTCGGTCTTGAACATGACGTTCACCGTGACGCCGTCCTCGTCCTCGTCCCAGAAGGTCGCCACGGCGGCGTCGTGCCAGCCGTTGGAGATCCCGAGCGGCGCGGTCCGCACGCCGGGGATGGCGATCTCCCCGACGCTGCGGCGCATGCCGATCGGCCGGGCGTTGAACGTGACGTACGGGACGGTGGCCTGGCGGCCGAGCGCCTGCGGGTCCATCAGGTCGATCAGGGCGGGCCACGGCAGGTGGCTGTCGTCCAGGGTGACCAGGATCCGCTCGCGGAAGTGGCGCAGGTAGTCGGTGGCGCCGGGGTGCCGGCCGGGCTCGCTGGCCAGCACCGTCTTGCTGGCGAACCAGCCGGCGGTGTGGGTGAGCCCGGGCAGCTCCCGGTTGGCGGTGGACAGGGTGGTGGCGGCGGCCGACCGGCCCGAGCGCTCGGCGAGCGCGTGGTGCAGCGCGGCGTGCATGAGGTTCAGGCCCGTCATCCGCAACGGGCGTGCTGCGGCGGCGAGTTCGCGGCAGAGCTCGCCGGGCAGGCGCCGGACGAAGTCCTCGTTCTCCTCGTACCGGATGCCGGTGGCGCCGCTGAACCCCTCGATCGGCATGGCCGGGACGGCGCCGATGCCCTCCAGCCGGGCGGCCAGCCGGGCGAGGGCGGCCCGGCCCGCGGCCGACTCGACGGCGAGGTTCTGCCGGCGCACGAACTCCTGGAAGGGCACCTCGATCGGCGGCAGCGGCGGCACCTCGGCGCCGGTCTCCTGCCCGTAGAGCACGGCGAGGTCCCGGATCAGGACGTTCAGCGACCAGCCGTCGCTCACCAGGTGCTCGGTGACCAGGGCGAACCAGGTCTCCTGCGGCGAGCGCGGGAGCAGCACCAGCCGGGCCACCGGCCCGTCCACCAGGTCGAAGGGCTCGATCACGGCGGCCCGCACGGCCGCCCGGTCGGCCCCCTCGTCGGCCCCGGCCGGCAGCTGCCGCAGGTCCTGCGGCTCGGCGGAGCCCACGTGCCAGAGCGCGCGGTCGGTGTCGAAGCCGCTGCACAGGACGGGGTGCCGGCGCTGCAGGGCGTGCCAGGCACGGTTCAGCGCGGCCGTGTCGAGCGTGCCGTGCAGGACGAGCGGCAGGGTGCTGTGGTGCGGGTTGAAGACCCCCCGCTCGGCGTCCTCGCGGGTCTGGCCGAGCCGGTGCCGGTGGTTCCAGGAGGCCTGCAGCGTCTCACGCACGGTTCAGCTCCGGGGTCCGCGGACGGCCCTGGGCCGGGACGAGGACCGGCCGTTCGACCGACACCCCGGCGGACACCAGCGACGCGCCGTCGTGGGCCCGCAGCCCGCCGTCGGCCCGCAGCGGGCGCAGCAGCCGCTGCTCCGGGTCGCAGAGCACCTCGACCAGCGCGGGGCCCTCCTCGGCCAGCACCGCGGCGATGTCGGCGTCGAGCGTGTCGACGCCGGTCAGCGCCCGGTACGGCAGCCGGAACGCGTTCGCCACGGCGGCGAACTCCAGCGTCTCGGGCTCGGGCAGTGCCGGGCCGTCGGTCAGGGCGGCCTGCGACTCGCGGATCGACGCGTAGCCGCCGTTGTTCAGCACGAACACCTTGATGCCCAGCCCGTACTGGCTGACGGTGGCCAGCTCCTGGATGTTCAGCTCGATCGCGCCGTCGCCGACGATCACCAGCACCTGGGCGTCCGGCCGGGCGAAGGCGGCGCCGACCGCCATCGGAACGGCCGCGCCCATGTTGAGGAAGGCGGCCGAGGTGATCTCCCGCTGGGAGGCGGTGAACTCCAGGGTCTGGCCGGTCACGTAGTAGGCGCTGCCGGTGTCGACCACGAACACGTGGTCGGCGCCGGTCTGCGCCTCCAACCGGTCCACGAACCGGTAGGAGTTGATCGGGCCGCCGGGCCGCTGCTCGCCGACCGTGGGGTGGGCGGCCTTGAGCGCGGCGCACTCGGCGAGCCACGCCTCGTGCGCGGCGGGGACGTCCGCCTCGGCCGCCTCCTGCTGGAGCGCCTCGACCAGCCGGCCGACGTCCATGCAGACCGGGAAGTCCACCCGGACGCCCTTCTTGGTCAGCTGGGTCGGGTCGATGTCGACCGCCACCACGGTGGCGTCCGGGTCGAAGGCGTCCGCGTCCTCGCCGACGAAGGCGGTGGACAGGCTGGAGCCGAGCGAGATCACCAGATCGGCGCGGCCCATGACCAGCCCCGGGTGGAGCCGGCCGCGGATGCCGCCCTGCCCGAGGCAGAACGGCGAGTCGTACGGCAGCAGGTCGGTGCCCAGCCGGGAGGTGACCACCGGGATCCGCAGCCGCTCCACGACCTCCTGGAAGGACTTCACCGCGTCGGCCTGGCGGACGCCCTGCCCGGCGACGATCAGCGGTCGCTCGGAGCTGCGCAGCATCGTCATCAGCTGCCGGGCGGTCTGCCGGGCGCCGGCGCCGCGGGCCTCGTCGGCGGTCGGCTCGGCGCCCTGGAGGGCGGCCGGGTCGACGTGCGCGGCCTGCACGTCCAGCGGGATGTCCAGCCAGACCGGGCCGGGGCGGCCCGCCAGGGCGTGCCGGACGGCCTCGTCCAGGTGCCGGCGGATGTCGCCCGGGCGCTCCACCACCGCCGAGTACTTGGTCATGCTGCGGGCGCTGTCGACCACCCCGAAGCCCTGGACGCCGAAGGAGCGGACGCCCTCGTCCATGTGCCGGGTCTCGACCTGGCCGGAGATCACCAGGACGGGGGCGCCGTCGGCGTAGGCGTCGACGAGTCCGGCCAGCGCGTTGACCGCGCCCGGGCCGCTGGTCACCAGCGCCACCGCGAGTTCGCCGGTCAGCTTGGCCGCGCCGGTGGCCATCAGCGCCGCCGCGGTCTCGTGCCGGGCGCAGACGGTCACCAGGCCGGGCCGGCCGCTGAACGCCTGGTCGAGGTGGATGGAGCCGGTGCCGGACAGGCTGTAGCAGGTGCGGACACCGCGTGCGTGCAGGTAGGCGGCCGTGTAGTCGGCCACACTGACGGTCGTACCGACGGTCATGCCAGCCACTCCCCCACCCGCTTCGCCACGCCCTGCGCGGTCAGGCCGTAGTGCTCGTACAGGAACTCGGCGGGGCCGATCGGCGCGTACTCGTTCGGTACGCCGAGCTGCAGCACGGGCACCGGGTGGGTGCGCACGACCGTCTCGGCGACCGCCCCGCCGAGACCGCCGTTGAGCACGTGGTCCTCGGCGACCACCAGCCGGCCGCTGCGGGCCGCCGCCCGTCCGATCGCCTCCGCGTCGATCGGCTGGACGGATCCGAGGTGGAGCACGCCGGCCCGGATGCCGTCGGCGGCGAGCAGGTCGGCGGCCTCCACCAGCCGGGTGGTGAGCAGGCCGGTGCCGACCAGGGTGACGTCCTCGCCGTCGCGCAGCAGCTCGGAGCCGCCGTAGCGGAAGGTGTGGTCCGCCGGGAAGAGCTCGGGCGTCTCCAGCTTGCTGACGATCCGGATGTAGACCGGGCCGTCGTGGGCCATCGCCTCGTGCAGCGCCGCCACGGTGTCCTGCGGGGTCGCGGGGGCCAGCACCGTCATCCGCGGGATGGCCCGCATCCAGGCGAGGTCCTCGACGGCATGGTGGGTGCCGCCGAGCGCGCCGTACGCGAGACCGCTGACGAAGCCGCAGAACACCACGTTCGCGTTGCTGTAGGCGGCGTTCTTGATCTGCTCCAGGGCGCGGGCGGTCAGGAAGCAGGAGGCCGAGTAGACGAACGGGCGCAGGCCCGCGTTGGCCATGCCGGTGGCGACACCGACCAGGTTCTGCTCGGCGATGCCGACGTCGACGAAGCGGTCGGGCAGCTCGGACTGGAAGCCGAGCGCCGAATGGGTCTCGGCGGAGTCGTTGTTGACGATGCAGATCCGCTCGTCCGTGCGCGCCAGTTCGAGCAGGGCCGCCGAGAAGGCGGCGGCGCAGTCAGTCGAGGCCATGCTCAAGCTCCCGGAGTGCTCGGTCGAGAAGGTCGGGGGTCAGTCGGCGGCTGTGCCATTCGAGGTTGCGCTCCATGAAGGAGACGCCCTTGCCCTTGACGGTGGAGGCGATCACGCAGGTGGGCCGGCCCGGCTCCAGCGGCGCGCCGCGCAGGACCTCCAGGAGCTCCTCGACGTCGTGGCCGTCGACGGTGCGCACGGCCCAGCCGAAGGAGCGCCACTTCTCGTCCAGCGGCTCCAGGGCGTTGATGTCCTCGGTGCTGGCACCCTTCTGGGCGAGGTTGCGGTCGACGATCACGACCAGGTTGGACAGGCCCCGCGAGGCGGCCAGCATCGCGGCCTCCCAGTTGCTGCCCTCCTGCAGCTCGCCGTCGCCGGTGAGCACGAAGGTGCGGCGGTCGGAGCCCTGCACCCGGGCGGCGAGGGCGGCGCCCGCGCCGAGCGACAGCCCGTGGCCGAGCGAGCCGGTGTTGAACTCGATGCCCGGGACGCGGGTCGAGACGACCGTGCTCAGCCGGGAGTCCGCGGCGCCGTAGGTCGCCAGCTCCTCCTCGGGCAGCACGCCGGTGAGCGCCAGCACGCTGTACATGGCGGCCGAGGCGTGGGCCTTGCTGAGGACGAAGCGGTCCCGGTCCGGGTCGTCCGGGCCGCCGCGCAGCACGCCGAAGTACAGCGTGGCGATGATGTCCATGGCGGAGAGGTCCGCCCCGATGTGGCCGGTGCCGGCGTTGCTGGCCGTGGTCAGCGCGAGTGCTCGGGCCCGTGCCGCCTGACGGCGCACCAGCGCCACGTCTTGCGACGACAAGTGTGGATCCTTTCGGTGGGTGGGGGTCGGGTGCGGGTCGCGGTCGCTCCGGCCGGTCAGGCCGTGAACTCCTGCCACTGGTCGAGGCGCTGGAGCGCGAAGACGTCCTTGACCCCGGCGATGCTGTCCTCCAGGTGGGCGGAGTGCCCGGTCTCGTAGATCGAGCCGAGGGCGCTCCGCAGGGAGGTGATGGTGGCCCGCAGGCCCTGGTTGGCGTAGATCACGGCGGATACGCCGGCCGCGCGCGCCTCGTCTGCGTGCCAGTCCGGGTACGTGGTGGGCACCACGACGACCGGCAGGCGGTTGTCCCACTGGTCGAGGAAGGCGAGCACCTCGTCCTTGGTGGCCTGCTTGGAGTGCACCAGCACGGCGTCGGCACCGGCGTCGGCGTAGACCGAGCAGCGCTTGAGCGCCTCGTCGACGCCGAGCCCGCTGATCATCGCCTCGGTCCGGGCGATGACGAAGAACTCCTCGTCGCTCTGGGCCTTCTTGGCGGTCTCGATCTTGTGGGCGAAGGCGTGCATGTCGAGCAGGGTGTGCGCGGCCGCGGCGAAGCTGTTCATCTTCGGGAAGATCTTGTCCTCCATGCACACGGCGGTGATGCCGGCCCGCTCGTACTCGGCCACCATGTACGCCACGTTCATGCTGTTGCCGAAGCCGGTGTCGCAGTCGGCGACGACCGGGACGGTCAGCGCCTTCTGGATGTTGGCCGCCGCGTCCAGGTACTCGTTCATGCTGAGCAGGCTGGCGTCGGGCAGGCAGCGGGCTGCGGAGATCTCGAAGCTGGAGGCCCAGACGGCCTGGAATCCGACCTGCTCGGCGATCACGCCGCCGAGCGCCGAGTGCGCGCCCGCGATCCGGGCGAGCGGGTGCTCGGCGAGGACGCTGCGGAACGAGCGATAGCTACGGGTGGTGGGGCTCACGTGGTGCTCCTGTGGTTCGGGGTGTGGAGGAGTGGGGAACCCTGCGCCGGGACGTCCGGCGCCGGGGTGTCGGCCGGCGGTCCGGCCTGCGGACCGGCCGGCCCCTGGTCCGACGGCGCGTGGTCGGACGGCGCGTGGTCGGACGGCGCGTGGTCGGACGGCGCGTGGTCGGACGGCGCGTGGTCGGACGGCGCGTGGTCGGACGGCGCGTCACGGACGAACGCCCAGAAGGCGATCAGTCCGCTGACCAGGAAGACGCCCGCCAGCAGCAGCCAGCCCGCGGCCCCCATGCCGAGCGGCAGCATGATGACCAGGGCGGGCCCGAAGAACTGCTGCAGGCCGCGGCCGAGGCCGAACACGCCCTGGTACTCGCCCATCCGGCCCTCGGGCGGCAGGGTGAAGGACAGACCCCAGCCGCCCGCGGACTGGGCGAGTTCGCCCAGGGTCATGACGACCGTCCCGGCGAAGAGCAGGACCACGGCCACCGATGTGCCGGTGGTGCCGGAGCCCGCGAACAGGCAGCAGGCGAGCGACATCAGCAGCCCCGCCCGCAGCAGCAGGCGGCCGGAGCCGGACACGGTGTCCGCGCCCTTGCCGGCGGCGACCTGGAGCAGTACCACCAGGACGGTGTTGACGACCGTCAGCGCCGCCACCAGGGCGCCCGGCGCGCTGGTGCGGTTGACGATCCAGAGCGGCACGCCGACCGCGAGCACCGGCTGGAACAGCTCCAGGATCCCGGTGAGCGCGGTGGCCAGCAGGAACCGGCCGTCCCGAAAGGCGCCCCAGGAGCGTTCCGCCGTGGCCGGGACCACCTCGGGACCGTCCGGCCGGAGCCTCAACGTGATGATGGCACACACGAGTTGGAGTGCCGCGTTGACCGCGACCACGAGCAGGAAGGCGAGCTGCGAATCGGTCGCCAGGGCCACGCCGGCCAGCCCGGCGCCGGCCGTGAAGCCGAGGTTGAACAGGCTGCGCATCCTCGCCCGGACCCCCGCGGAGCGGGCGGAGCCGAACAGCGCGTGCGTCAGGGCCGCCCGCAGCGGGCTTCCGGCAGTCTCGCACACCGCGATCGCACAGGCGACCACCGTGAACACCGCCGGACCCTCGACGAAGGCGTAGCCGACGAACAGCACGGCGAGCAGGCCGTAGCTGGCCGCCAGCGGGCGCCGCGCGCCGAAGCGGTCGGCCACCCGGCCGCCCGGGACGGAGGCGAGGAACCCGCACAGACCGGCCGCCGACATGGCCAGCGAGACGCTTTGGGTGGAGAGTCCGACGGTCCGGGTGAAGAAGATGGCGCTGGAGGTCAGGAAGAGGCCGGTGCCGAGCGACTGGGTGAGCGTGAGCACACCCATGTGCCGCTCGGCGCCGGGCGCCGGGACGAGTTCCTTCAGGAACCCGACGGCGGCCGAGCCGAGGGAGGGCATGAGGAGTCCAGGGGGTTCGAACGAGGGGGTGCCCGTGGCGGTGGGCGGCGGACGGGGGGCCCGGCGGGGTGCGCGCCTGCGGGTCCGCAGGGCGGGACGGGCCCGCACGTCGGGACGGGCCGGTACGTCGGGACCGGTTACGTCGGGACCGATCGGTTACGTCGGGACGGACCTGCCCGTCGGGACGGGTCCGGGCGCCGACGGTCCGGCGGGGCCTCCCCGGCCGGTGCGTCGCCTCAGGGGTGGTCGAGCAGGTTCCGGGCGGTCCGCAGGACGGATCGGCCGTCGACGGCGAACTCGAACGCCAGGAGGGCGACCGCCCGGTCCAGCAGCGCGATCATCTCCCGGTGGTCCGCGGCCGAACCGCACAGCATGTCGAGCAGGGTGGTGCCGGTGCCGCCGGCCAGGTCGGTGCCGGGCCGTACCGACAGCCGGTACGAGTCGACCCCGGGCAGGGCCCGCACGGCGGCCTGGCCGTCGACGCGGGTCAGCCGGCCGGGTGCGACGGGCCCGGGCGTGTAGTACTGGAAGTGCACCCGGTCCGGGCGGGCGAGGCCCGGCAGGGTGCCGCGCCCGAGGGCCAACTCCGCGGCCAGTACGACGAGATCGAGCCCGACCGCACGCCGGGCGAGGCCCGTCTGGTCCCCGCCGAGGCGGCCGTTGACCTCGATCAGGCGGGGACCGGCGGGCGTCAGCTTGATCTCGGTGTGCACCAGGCCGTGCGTGACGCCCAGCGCCCGGATCGCCCGGTCGGCCAGCCCGATCACCCCGGCCTCGGACTCCGGCGCCAACCGCGCGGGCCAGAACTGCCCGGACTCCCGGAACGGCGGCGCCAGCGGCAGCTTCCCGGTGACGGCGAAGTGGCCGATACCGCCCGGGGTGACGGCGCTCTCCACCGACACGTAGTCCCCGAACGGCGCGCAGTCGGCTCCGGCCAGGAACTCCTCGACCACCAGCGCCGGTTCGGTGCGCAGGAACTCCCCCACCACGGCGGCGCCGTGGTCCGGGTCCGTCACCAGGACGGTGTTCCGGCTGCCCTCGCCCCGGACCGGCTTGACCACGGCGGGCAGGCCCACCTCGGCCAGTGCGGCCGGCCAGCCGTCGGCGGCCGTGACGAGGGCGCTGCGCACCCCGTCCGCACCGGCCTCCCGCAGGCGCCGACGCTGGGCCGCCTTGTCGGTCAACACCCGTACGGTGTCGGTCGAGTTGAACGGAAGGTCGAGCAGCTCGGCGAGTCGGGCGGTGTCGGCGAGCATCCGTTCGCTGAAGGTCAGGATGCCCTTGGCGCCGCCCGCCCGCAGCCGTGCGGCGGCCTGCTCGTGCCCCTCGGCGAGGGGGACGACGCCGGCGCAGTTCTCCTCGAACAGCGGCGCGACCCGGCGGGCGTGCTCGGAGTCGGCCAGAGCGACCAGCACCGGCTCCGTCCGGCCCAGGGCGATGACCTCGCGGGGCGAGGCCGAGCCCTGGTCGTAGACCACGACGACGGCCATCGCTCAGGCGCGTTCGAAGAGTCGGGGGTCCTCGACCGCCTCGGCGAGCTCACGGAGCGTACTGCGGCGCAGCACCGCCGACCGCGGCATGTCGAGGCCGGACTCGATGGCGCGGGTCGAGATCGCCAGCGCCAGCAGGGAATCTCCGCCGAGGTCGAAGAAATCGGCGTCCGGGTCGTCGACCGGTATTCCGAGGACGTCTTCCCAGATTCCTCTGAGTGTTTCTACGGTGCCCTTGTCGGACATTTGAGGTCCCTCCCCGCGGACTTGTTCCGTACCGCAAGTATTGGAGCTTAGGTGAACAACTGTCAAAGCAATGGCGAACTGTGGTTCGAGCGGCCCGTCCGGCCATTTCGCGGGCAGGGCGAACACCGGCTCCGCGCAATCCCGGAAACACCGGGACCGCACTGCGGAACCGTCGCGCCCCCGACCGGGGCCGGATTCCTCGGCCGGCCAGGGCCTGGCCCCCGTTCAGCCGGGCAGGGCCTAGCCGACGGCCGCCACCGGCCGGGCGGCGGCGGCCGCGCCGCCCGCCGAGCGGAGGTGCTCCGCCAGATCGGCGATGGAGATCAGCGCCAGACCGTGCCGACGGGCGAAGGCGCGCAGCTCCGGGAGCCGGGCCATGGTGCCGTCGGCGTTGGCGATCTCGCAGACCGCCGCCGCGGGCCGCAGGCCGGCCAGCCGGCACAGGTCCACCCCGGCCTCGGTGTGGCCGGGCCGCGCCAGCACGCCGCCGTCGTCGGCCCGCAGCGGGAAGACGTGCCCGGGGCGCACCAGGTCGGCCGGCCCGGCGGCCGGGTCGGCCAGCAGGCGCAGGGTCAGGGCCCGGTCCGCCGCCGAGATGCCGGTGCTGATGCCGGCCGCGGCGTCCACCGAGACGGTGAAGGCGGTGCGGTGGTGCTCGGTGTTGCGGCGGACCATCTGCTCCAGCTCCAGGCGGTCCAGGTCGTCACCGGCCATCGGGGCGCAGAGCAGCCCGCGGCACTCGGTCATGGCGAGGGCGACCAGCCGGTCGGTGGCGAATTCGGCCGCGAACACGAGGTCGCCCTCGTTCTCCCGGCTCTCGTCGTCGACGACGACGACGGCCCGGCCGGCCGCGATCTCGGCGATCGCGTGGTCGATCGGGTCGTACGCCGGCTCGGCGTCGATCGGGTACGGCAGTGCGTCGGTGGTGGTCATGCCCGTGGTCCTAGCGTTCGGCGGGAGGCGGGAAGGCGGAGAGCGAGCTCAACGCGGGTCCCGCACACCCGGACCGCGGCCGGGTGCAACCGGCCGGACGGGGCGTCGTAGGTGCGGCCCATCGGAACTCTCCTCGCGCTCGGGGCGCGGACTTCCGGGGCTTCGGAGCGTGGGCGTGCAGGGGCGGCCGCCGGTTGCGCCGGGAACGGAGCAGCGCACGGCCCGGAGGCCGACGGTGCTCCCCGGAGATCGGGGGGACCTTGCCCGCCGCGCACTGCCTCCCTTCCGGACTTTCACCGTCGGTCCAGGAATTTCACCTGGTCAACCGGCCGCTGGCTGCGGACGGGTCGCGGACTGTAACCGCCGGTTCGGAATTTCACCGACCCCGGAGTGCGCAAACGTCTTGTTCAACGTCCGCCAACCTCGCACACCGAGGGCGATCTTGACAAGGCTCCGACATTCCGATCGGAAGTGGGCTGCGTCACTGGCCGATGAGCGGGGGTGCACACCCCCCGTTCGGCGGGTATTGCCAATGACCGCCGGCCGTGCCTAAGATCCGGTCCGCCACTGCCTACCCGTCAGTAAATCCTCCGTACGGCCGAATTGACCGGCCGTCGGGAAGCAGGATCCGACGGATCGGGGCGCGCGGCACTCCGGCCGGAGCGGGCGCATCGCGTCCCGCGCACCAGGCGCCGGAATTGCGAAACGGGGGAGCACGACGTTCATGTACGAACTTGACGAATGTCCGGGGGGCGCAGCCGCGCCCGCCGACGGAGGGACCGGCCGTCGGGCAGCCGGCCGGTACGGCCCGGGCCAGGTCGTCCTGCGCCGGGAGGTCCTCGACGGGCGGACGTGGCTGAGCTACCCCGTCCGGGTCGTCGCCGACCGGCCCGACCTGCTCGCCGTCCACCTGGCCCACGACACCCCGCTCACCTTCGGCGAGGGCGAGTTCCGCTGGGGCCCGCACGGCTGGAGCACCGTCGCCGACCGCTGGCGCAGCCCCGGCGTCCTGCAGCTGCAGCGCCCCCGCGACGCCTACGCCGTCTGGGCGTTCCGCGACGAGCGGACCGACGCGCTCGCCGGCTGGTACGTCAACTTCCAGGAGCCGTACCGGATCACCGCCGACGGCTTCGACACCCTCGACCACGAGCTCGACCTCTGGATCCCCGCCGACGGCGGCCCGTACCGCTGGAAGGACGTCGACGCCTTCGAGGAGCGCGCCCGCACCGGCGGCTTCACCCCCGCCCAGGCCGCCGCCGTGCGCGCCGAGGCCGACCGCGTCGCGGCGCAGCTCGACCGCGGCGAAACCTGGTGGACCGAGGAGTGGGCGCACTGGCAGCCCCCGGCCGACTGGTCACTCCCCCCGGGCTGAGCGCCCCGCACGCACCGCCGGCGACCACCCGGCGGCGGCCACCCGCCCCCGTCCGCACCCGGACGACGTCACGCTCCGCCCCCGCCCGCGGCACCGCGCGCCCGGGAGCGGAGCCCTGCGCCCCCGGCACGGCACCCCCGTGCCCCGGAACCCCGCACGAGCGGCGGCCCACCCGGCCGCCCGTACCACCGGCGGCCCGACCCCACCGGCCGCCCGCACCGCAGCACCACCGAAAGGAACGACCGATGCGCATAGCCGTGGTGACCTCCCCCCGCTCCCTGGAGATCCGCGAGACCCCCGTGCCCGAGATCGGCGAGGACGACGTCCTGGTCCGGGTCGCGGCCTGTGGTCTGTGCACCATGGAGGCCAAGCTCTACACCGGCGCCATGCCCGTCTACCCCGTGGCGGCCGGCCACGAGGTCTCCGGCCGGATCGAGCGGGTCGGCGCACGGGCCGCCGCGCTGGAGGACGCCCCCGCCGTCGGCGACCTGGTCACCGTCGACCTGCTGACCCGCTGCGGCACCTGCCGCAACTGCCGGGCCGGCGACAGCGCCGTCTGCGCCTCGCCGCAGGGCAGCCTGCTGCCGGACGGCACCATCAGCATGGGCGCGGGCCTGGCCGAGTACGTCCGGGTGCCGGCCGCGCACGCCTGGCCCGTCGGCGACGCCGACCCGCGGCATGCCGCGATGGGCGAGCCGCTGGCCTGCGTCGTCCACTCCCTGCGCCGTGGCTCCTTCCGCGCCGGCGACCGGGTGGCGGTGGTCGGCGCCGGGTACATGGGCCGGCTGCACCAGTTGCTCGCCCGGCACGAGCAGGCCCGGTCGATCACGGTGGTGGAGACCGACGACGCCCGCCGGGCCGCGGCCCTGCAGGCCGGCGCCGACCACGCCGTGACGCCCGATCAGGTGGACGGACTCCCCAAGGCCGACGTCGTGTTCGTGACCATCGCCTCCCGCGAGGCGATCGCCGTGGCGTTCCGGGCCGCAGCCGACGGCGCCCGCATCGTCCTCTTCGGCGGCTCCCACGACACCCCGGACGCCGTGCTGCCCGGCTACGAGGTGCACCGCCGCCAGCTCACCGTGACCGGCTCCTACAGCCAGGAGCCCGCCGACTGGCGCACCGCCGCCGCCCTGCTGCGCAGCGGCGTGCTCGCCGACGGGCTGGCCGAGCTGGTCACCTCGCGCCACGAACTGGCCGACGCGGAGCAGGCGTTGACCGAGAGCTCCGGCTCGCCGGTCTACCGGGTCTTCGTGGAGCCGCGCTGACCCCGGTTCCGCCCCGGCCGTCACCCGACGCCGGCCCGCGCCCGCCGGCACCACCCGCACCAGGAGACACCCCATGAGCACCACCGCCCCCACCGCCCGCCCCGCCCTGCGGATCGGCGTCCAACTCCACCCCCAGCACTGCGAGCTCGCCGACCTGCGGGCGGCCTGGCGCGCGGCCGACGGGCTCGGCGTCGACTCGCTGTGGACCTGGGACCACTTCCTGCCGCAGACCGGCGACCCGAACGGCCCGCACTACGAGTGCTGGTCGCTGCTGGCCGCCATGGCCGTCGAGACCAGCCGGGCCACCATCGGCTCCCTGGTCACCTGCACCGCCTACCGCAACCCCCACCTGCTCGCCGACCAGGCCCGCACCGTCGACCTGCTCAGCGGGGGGCGGCTGGTGCTCGGGGTCGGCGCCGGCTGGTTCGAGCAGGAGCACCGCGAGTACGGATACCCGTTCCCCGGCCCCGGCGGCCGGATCGACGCCTTCGAGGCCGCGGTCACCGCCATCCGCGAGCGCCTGCCGAAGCTCAACCCGGCACCGGCCGGCCCGCTGCCGCTGCTGATCGGCGGCGGCGGCGAGAAGCGCACCCTGCAGGCCGTGGCCCGCTACGCCGACCTGTGGAACTGGTACGGCTGGGACTCCACCGACCCGGTCGCCGAGTTCGCCCGCCGCAGCGCCCTGCTCGACGACTGGTGCGCGCGGGTCGGCCGCGACCCGCGCGAGATCGGCCGCACCGTCATGATCGACGCCCCGCAGACCGGCCTGGCCGAGGACTTCACGGCCGCCGGGGCCGGCGAGATCATCGTCTCCGTCCCCGGCCCGTTCGACCTCGCCCCCGTCCGCGAGCTGCTGGCCCTGCGCGACCGCCTGGCGGGCCGGTGAGCGGTGCGGGGCAGCCGGGCGAGCGGCCCGGCACCGTCTTCCACGCCCTGATGGCCGCGCTGCTGGCGTCCAGCGCCGGCATCGGCATGGTCTTCCCGCTGACCAGCATCTACATCAGCGACCGACTCGGGCTGGGGACGGCCGGCGCCGGCGCGTACTTCGTGGCCATGGCCGCCGCCGGGTGCGCCGCCGCGGTCGTCGGCGGCCCCCGGGCCGACCGGGGCAGCGCCGCCGCGGTCGGCGCGGTCGGCACCACCTCGCTGGTCGCCGCGTACGCGCTGCTCGGCGCGGCCGACGGCGGCGCCGCCGTGACGGCCTCCGGCCTCCTCGCGGGCGTCGGCTACGGACTGCAGTACGCGGCGATCACCGGGGTGGTCACCGCGCTGGTACCCGCCGCGCTGCAGCGCCGCGCCTTCGTCCTGCGCCACGTCATGACCAACGTCGGCATGGGCCTGGGCGCCACCGGCGGCGCCCTGCTGCTCGCCGCCGCGCACCCGGCGGGCGCACTGCCCTGGCTGTACGAGGCGGCGGCCGCCGCCTCGGTCCCGCTGGCGCTGGTGTTCCTCCTGGTGCACCGGCGCCGCCGCGCCGCGCCCGCCGCGGCGGGGGCCGGGGCCACCGCCGGGGCCGGGGGCGGCGGCGACCCGGAGCCGCCCGCACCGGGCTACCGGAGCCTGCTGCGCAGCCGCCCGGTCGCCCTGCTGATGCTCGCCCAGGCCCTGTTCGCGACCGCCGGCTTCACCCAGATCGAGGCCACCGTCCCGCTGCTGCTGCACCACGGCATGGGCATCGGCCTGGCCGGTGTCAGCGCGGTCACCGCCGGGAACGCCCTCGTCCTGCTGCTGCTCCAACACCCCGTCGCCGCCCGCCTCGAACGGCTGGCCGAGGAGGCTGCCCTGGTCGCCGCGCCGCTGCTGTGGTGCGCCGCGTTCGGTGCGGGGGCGCTCGCGGCCGGCACCGGGGGCCCGGCCAGGGGCATCCTGCTGGCCGCCTTCGCCGTCCTCTTCGCGCTCGGCGAGATCGCCTACTCCTCGGCGTTCTTCCCGCTGTTGGTACGGTTCTCGGGCCCCGGCGCACTCGGCCGGGGCAGCGCACTGTCCTCGCTGGCCTGGAGTGCGGGGACGGCCGTCGGGCCGCCGCTGGGCATCGCGGTGGTGACGGCCACCGGCACCGGCGCGGGCTGGCTGGCGCTCGCCGCCGGTGCCGTGGCGGTCCTGGCCGTCACCCTCCTCCTGCGCGGAGCGGCGCGGTGAGCGCCCCGCCCCGGCCGCGGTCCGGGCCCGGAACCACCCACCCCCGTGCACGGGGGAGACGAACGGAGCAGCCGTGTCACAGCTGAAGACCGCCGACCGGACACCCCGGGTGCCGGCGCCCGCCCCGGGGCCCGGGGCCGCCGTCCCGCGCCCTGCCGCGCGCACCGGCGGCCGCCTGGCGACGCTGCTGCCCCCGGTGGTGTTCGGCCTGGTCCTGCTGGGCACCTGGGAGGCCGTCACCCGGACCGGAGCCGTCTCGGCCTTCTTCCTGCCCGCCCCGGGCACCGTCGCAAGCGCCTTCGCCGACGCGGTCACCGACGGCGGGCTGCTCGACTACACCTGGCAGACCGTCGTGGAGAGCGCCGCCGGGAGCGCCCTGGGCATCGCGGCGGCCCTGCCGCTCGGCTACCTGATGGCCCGCAGCACCGTCGCGGCGCGCGCCCTCCAGCCGTACCTCGCCGCCTCCCAGGCGGTCCCCGCGGTGGCGCTGGCCCCGCTGCTCGCCCTCTGGGTGGGCTACGGGCTGCTGCCGATCGCCATCCTCTGCTCGCTGCTGGTCTTCTTCCCGATGCTGGTCAACACCATGCTCGGCCTGCGCGAGCTGGACCCGGAGGTACTCAACGCCGCCCGGGTCGACGGGGTGGGCCGCTGGGGCATGCTGCGCCACATCGAGTTCCCGCTGGCGCTGCCGAGCATCCTGGCCGGCGTCCGGACCGGCTGCACGCTGTCCATCACCGGCGCGGTGGTCGGCGAGTTCGTGATGGGCGGCGAGGGCCTCGGCCAACTGCTCGCCGTCCAGCGCGGGCAGGCGGACTCCACCGGCCTGTTCGTCACGCTGTTCGCCCTCACCCTGCTGGCCGCCGCCACCTACGGGACCGTCCGGCTGGTCGAGCTGGCCGTGGACCGCTGACGACCGGCGCGGACCGCCGAGCACCGCTGCACCGAACCGGTCGGCCCGTCCGGGCCGGCCGGCACCACCCCGCCCAGACCCCTACGAACAAGGACTCCCGCATGCGCAAGACCACCGCCCGCCCGGCCGGGGCGCTCGCCCTCCTCCTCGCGGGCAGCACCGTGCTCTCGGCCTGCGCCTCCGACCCCACCGCCGCGTCCTCGGACGGCAAGCAGGGCGGCGCCGTCACCGTCGGACTCACCTACATCCCGAACATCCAGTTCGCGCCCTTCTACGTGGCCGAGAGCAAGGGCTTCTACAGGGAGGCCGGACTCAAGGTGACGCTCCGCCACCACAGCTTCACCGACGACCTGTTCGGCGGCCTGACCGCCGGCCAGGAGGACGTGGTCTACGCCGGTGGCGACGAGATGCTCCAGGCCCGGGCCAAGGACCTGCCGATCGTCGACATCGCGACCCTCTACCACACCTACCCGGTGGCGATGCTGGTGCCGCAGGACTCCCCGATCCGTACGGTCGCGGACCTGAAGGGCCGCACGGTCGGCACCCCCGGCCCGTTCGGGGAGACGTACTTCGGGCTGCTCGCGCAGCTGAAGGCCGGCGGCCTGACGACCAAGGACGTCAACGTCCAGCACATCGGCTTCACCCAGCAGGCCGCCCTGGTCGGCAAGAAGGTCGACGCCGTGATGGGCTACCTCAACAACGACGCCGTGCAGTTCCAGCAGGCCGGATTCGCCGTCCGCCCGGTCGAGGGCACCGGCGGGGCCGCCGCGCTGCCGCTGGTCGCGGCCGGCCTGGGGGCCAAGCGGGCCACCCTCGACAAGCGCGGCGACGACGTCCGCAAGTTCGTCGCGGCCACGCTGCGCGGCGTCCAGTACACCATCGACCACCCGGACGAGGCGGTGTCGATCAGCAAGACCTACATCCCGGGAATGAACGACCAGAAGCAGCAGGACTCCGCCCTCGCGGTCCTCAAGGCCACCACCCCCCTGATGAAGGCCCCCGCCTCCGGCAAGCCCGGTCTCAACGACGCGGCGACCTGGGAGAAGATGGCCGCCTTCATGAAGGAGCAGGGCCTGGTCGACAAGCCCGTCGCCCCCGCCGACGCCTTCACCAACGACTACCTGCCGTAACCGCTCCGCGCGCGCCGACGGGCGCCGGCCGGTCCCGCGGGCGGCGCCCGGCGGCCTACCCAGTCGGCGTGAGGACAGGCGGAA
>NZ_JBSGXP010000098.1:0-15415 GCF_053610105.1 Kitasatospora sp. NPDC054939
CCCCGGGGCCGCCGCCGTGTCGTCCCGATCGTGGCCCCGGCTCAGCTCTCCAGCCGGATCGAGGAGCGCGCCGAGACCTGTCCGCCGGTCAGCCCCGACAGGTCGGCGACCACCAGGTAGTTGCCGGCCGGCGCGGGCGCCGGGTCGACCGGGGTGGCGCACTGCGGCTTGCTGCGGCTGCGGTCCCAGGTGAAGGTCTCGGTCAGGCCGCCGTTGGCGGGGATCTGCACCCAGGAGCTCGCCCGGTCGGGCGGGCAGTCGCCGGAGGACCAGATCCGCTCGCCGTTGCTCGCGGTCAGCGTGATGGCCGAGGTGGTGCGGCCGAGGTCGACCCGGCAGTTGCTGCCGGCCGAGTTGCGCACGGTCAGCACCATGCGCGGCTTCTCCTTGGGCTGGTACGCGTTCTGCGCGCTGGACAGCTCCAGGGTGATCTGGGAGGAGGCGCAGACCGGGAGCGCCATGACCTCGGCGGTGTTCACCGGGGGAGCACCGCTGCCCCCGCCGGAACCGCCCGAGCCCGAGCCGCTGGTACCGCCCGCGGCGCCGCCGCCGCTCGTACCGCCGGCCGCCGCACCTCCGCCGGTGCCCCCGCCCGAGCCGCCGCCGGTCGCCGCGCCCTGGCCGGTCGCACCGCCGCCGGTGCCGCCGGAGCTCAGGCTGACCTCGCCGCCGCCCGAACCGGAGACCGCTCCGCCGGTGGCGCCCCCCGAGCCGCCGGAGCCGCCGCCCACGGAGCCGGGGCGGGCCGGGCCGCTCGGCGTGGCGCCGGGGGTGATGGACTGGGCCGGCGAACCGGTCGGGGCGGGCTGGGCCTTGCCGGACGGGCTCTTGCCGCCGTCGTCCTGACCGGACATCAGCCAGGCGATCAGCGCGCCGACCGCGAGGACGGCGACGAGCACGACGAGGCGCCGACGCCAGTAGATCGAGGCCGGCAGTGGTCCCACGGGTTGACGCAGAGAAGGCACGCCCAAACTCTACGAGACAGTGTGTGCCCTGTGACTCACCAACACCGCACAGTCGCCCCTTCCTTCACATGATCCGCCATTTGAGCCGTCCGGGGGAGCATGATGGGCCGATTGCGGAGCATTCGGCTCCACTTCGGCGCGGCGGACGGGCATGGCAGGATCGAGGGGCCATGACTGCCATCACCGCCCCCGACGCCGCCCCGACGGCGCTGCTCCACTCCACCGTCCTCAGCTGGTACGAGGCCAACGCCCGCGACCTCCCCTGGCGGACCGCCGAGGCCACACCCTGGGCCGTCATGGTGAGCGAGTTCATGCTCCAGCAGACCCCGGTGAAGCGGGTGCTCCCGGCGTACGCGGCCTGGCTGGAGCGCTGGCCCACCCCGGCCGACCTGGCGGCCGACGCCCCCGGCGAGGCGGTCCGGATGTGGGGCCGGCTCGGCTACCCGCGGCGGGCGCTGCGCCTGCACGCCGCCGCGGTGGCGATCACCGAGGAGCACGGCGGCGAGGTCCCGGACGACCACGCGACGCTGCTCTCGCTGCCCGGTGTCGGCGAGTACACGGCCGCGGCGGTGGCCTCCTTCGCCTTCCGGCAGCGGCACGTCGTCCTGGACACCAACGTGCGCCGGGTCCTCGCCCGCGCGGTGACCGGCGTCGAGTACCCGGCGCAGGCCACCACCGCGGCCGAGCGGCGGACCGCCACCGCCCTGCTGCCCGACGCCGCCGAGACCGCGGCGACCTGGGCGGTCGGCGTGATGGAGCTCGGCGCGCTGGTCTGCACGGCGCGCAGCCCCGAGTGCGCCGGCTGCCCGCTGTTCACCCAGTGCGCCTGGCAGCGGGCCGGCCGCCCGCCGTACGAGGGCCCGGCGCGGCGCGGCCAGTCGTACGAGGGGACGGACCGCCAGGTGCGGGGCAAGCTCCTCGCGGTGCTACGCGAGTCGCACGGCACGGTGGAGCAGGCGCGGCTGGACGCGGTCTGGCCGGACGCGGTGCAGCGGGCCCGCGCCCTGGACGGCCTGGTCGCCGACGGCCTGGTGGAACCGGTCGAGCAGGGCGTCTACCGCCTGCCGCAGTAGCCCCGGCCCCGGCCCCGGCCTCAGCCCCAGCCTCCAGCCCCGCCCCGGACCGCGTACGGCCGCAGGCCCCGGAACGCGTACGGGCCCCGCCTCCCGGAGGAGACGGGGCCCGGTGCGGCGGCCCGGTGGTGGCGGTCAGACCGCGACCGGCTCGCTCGGCTTGGCGTCCGGCTGCCCGGCGTCGGCCGCGGGCTTGCCGCCCGGGTCGCCGGCGCTGCGCAGCGGGACCTCGCGCAGGAACAGCGCGGCGGCGATGGCGATCACCGCGACCGCGGCGCTCCACAGGAAGACGCTGTGCATGCCGTTGGCGACCGCGTGGTGGTACGCGTCCTGGACGGGCTCGGGCAGCGCCCGGAGCGCGCCCGGGGTCATCTGCGCCGGGTCGCCCTGCACCCCGGCGCCGGCCGTCGAACCGAGCCGCTCCTCCATGGTCGCGGTGACCCGGCTGTTGAACAGCGCGCCGAACAGCGCCACCCCGAAGGAGCCGCCGATGGTGCGGAACAGGGTGGCGGTGGAGCTGGCCACGCCCATGTCCTTCAGCTCGACGCTGTTCTGCGCGACCAGCATCGCCACCTGCATCAGGAAGCCCATGCCGGCGCCGAGCACCACCATGTAGCAGGCGGACTCGAAGGTGGAGGTCTCGGTCGACAGCAGGGACAGCAGCAGCGAACCGCCGGCCATCACCGCCGTACCGATGATCGGGTAGATCCGGTACTTGCCGGTCTTGGTGATCGCCTGGCCGACGACCAGCGAGATCACCAGCATGCCGAGCATCATCGGCATCAGCAGCAGGCCCGAGTTGGTCGCCGAGGCGCCCTGGACGGTCTGCTGGTAGAGCGGCAGGAAGACGGTCGAGCCGAACATCACGAAGCCGACCACGAAGCCGATGACGTTGACCAGCGTGAAGTTCAGGTTCTTGAACAGGGCCAGCGGGAGCATCGGCTCCTCGACCCGCTGCTCCACGTAGCAGAAGGCGATCAGCGAGGCGGCGGCCAGCGCGGCCAGGCCGAGGATCTGCTGCGAGCCCCAGGCATACTCGTGGCCGCCCCAGGTGGTGATCAGGGTCAGCGCGACGATGCCGACGGTCAGCAGCAGGGCGCCGAACCAGTCGATCCGCGCGGAGGAGCGGACCTTGGGCAGCTTCAGGGTCGCCACCACGACGGCGAGGGCGACCACGCCGAGCGGCAGGTTGATGTAGAAGGTCCAGCGCCAGCTGAGGTGGTCGGTGATGAACCCGCCGACCAGCGGTCCGCCGATGGTGGCGAGCGCCATGACGGCGGCGAACATGCCCTGGTACTTGCCGCGGTCGCGCGGCGGGACCAGCGCGCCGATGATCGACATCACGCCGACCATCAGACCACCGGCGCCCAGGCCCTGGACGGCGCGGAAGGCGATCAGCTGGGTCATGTCCTGGGAGAGGCCGGACAGCGCCGAGCCCGCCAGGAAGATCACGATGGAGGTGAGGAAGGTGCCCTTGCGGCCGTACAGGTCGCCGAGCTTGCCCCAGATCGGGGTGGAGGCGGCGGTCGCCAGGATGTAGGAGGTGACCACCCAGGAGAGGTGCTCGGCCCCGCCGAGGTCGCCGACGATGGTGGGCATCGCGGTGCCGACGATCAGGTTGTCGAGCATGGCCAGCAGCATGGTGACCACCAGGCCGACCATGACGAGGCGGATCTCGCGCGGGCTGCGCGGCTCCTCCTCGGCGGGCTGCGGGGCGGCGTCCTGCTCCGGGTCGGCCTTCCGGTCGGACTTCACGGCGTCGGCCTTCGTCGCGGTGGTCTTCGTCGCGGTCTTCGTCGCGGTGGTCTTCGTCACCGGCGTCGTCGCCGGCGTCGTCACCGGTGCGGTCGGTGCGGCGGCCGGTGCGGAGGTGGCGTCGACTGCGGCGGACGGCGCGTCCCCGGCCGCCCCCCTGCCGGTCGCGGGTTGGCCTGCCGCGCTGCCGGCCTGCGGTTCTGACATGGGTGGTGTCTCTCCCGTAGTCGGTTCCGGGGCGACCGCGCCGACCGTTCGTCGGTTACTTACTTGTCGCCCGGCTAGTTTCTTCGATCGTCGGCACGGTAAGTTGTTCACTAGCCGGTCGTCAAGCCAGTTTTCTGTGCACCCCCTGGGCGGCGACAATGACCCGGCGCACGCAGTTCACCGACCGTAGTCACGAGGCAGGCCATGGGTACGACGCACAGCCCCCGCAGCGACACCCGGGCCCGCATCGTCGCGGTGGCACTGGAACTCTTCTCCGAGCAGGGCTACGAGCAGACCTCGCTGCGCGAGATCGCCGACCGGCTGGGCGTCACCAAGGCCGCGCTGTACTACCACTTCAAGACCAAGGACGACATCGTCCACGGCATCGTGGAGTCGATGGCCGCGCCGATCGACGAGACGATCGAGTGGGGGCGGCAGCAGCCCTGGTCGCCCGAGGTGCGCGACGAGCTGATCCGGCGCTTCGCCGCCGGCATGTCCGAGCGGGCGCCGCTGCTGCGCTTCTTCCACGAGAACCAGCCGGCGCTGCGCGACACCCCGTCCGGGCTGGAGTTCCGGGACCGGATGATCGCCATGATCCAGCTGGTGCACGGCCCGGGTGCGGGCTTCGAGGACCGGCTGCGCGCGGCGATGGCGCTGTTCACCGTGAACTCCGCGCTGTTCCTGCTCAAGCAGGACCACCAGGGGTGCGACGTCCCGGACGATGGCGGGGAGGCCAGGGTCGCCACCCTGGCCGAGGCGATGACCGCCGCCGAGCACGTCGCCCTGGAGATCGCCGGCCTGATCCAGCCGGCCTGATCCGGGCCTGATCCACCGGGCTCGATCGACCGGGCCTGATCCGCCGGGCCTGATCCAGTGGGCCCGATCGACGGAACGTGATCCACCGGGCCCGACGGCCCGGCGGCCCCGGGAACGGCCGAGCCGCCGCAGCCCGTCGGGGCCGCGGCGGCTCGATCACGGTCGACCGCGGGTCAGAAGCCGACCCCGCGCGCCGAGAGGTACGCCACCGGGTTGATCACGGCGCCGTAGTGGTTCTTCGAGCGGATCTCGAAGTGCAGGTGCGGCCCGGTGGAGTTGCCGGTGTTGCCGGAGCGGCCGATCTGCTGGCCCGGCGACACCCGGTCGCCAGCCTTCACCGAGATCGACGACATGTGGGCGTACTCGGCGAAGTGACCGTCCGCCAGCTTCAGCACGACCTCCTTGCCGTACGCGCCGGACCAGCCCGCCGAGACGACGGTGGCCTTGCCGACGGCGAGCAGCGGGGTGCCGGGGGCGACCGCGAAGTCCACGCCGGTGTGGTAGCCGGCCGCGTACTCGGGGTTGACCTTGCCGTACGGGTTGCTGGTCGGCGCGCCGGGCACCGGGGCGGACCACTCGGGCGCCGGGGCGGGCTCGGGGGCCGGCTCCGGCTCGGCGGCGGGCGCGGGCTCGGCGGGTGCGGGCTCGGCCGGGGCCTGCTCCGCGGGGGCCTGCTCGGCGGGGGCCTCGGCCTGCCCGGCCGGGTGGCCCTGCCCGTCGGGGTGGGCGTGGTCGGCGGAGGTCGCCCCGGCCGCGGCCTGTTCGGCCGGGACGACCGGGACGGCCGGTACGGCCAGCAGGTTGGCGGCGACGGCGACGTCGTCCTGCGCCGAGGTGTTCTCGTGCGCCAGCTGGTACGCGCTCGGGCCGGCCACCTGCACCACGCCCGGGGTGGGCGAGGCGCCCTGCGGGACGGTGAAGGCCGAGCTGCCGGGAGTGGTGGGCCGGACGGTCTGCGCCGAGGCGCTGCCGGGGGCGGCCACCAGCAGCGCGCCGGACAGTATGACCGCGGCGGCGCCGACCGCGGTGGCGGCGCGGTGCGAGCCGGCGGACGGGCCGAGGGCCCGCGAGTGGTGGGTCGGTCCGCCGGCCATCGGCAGCCGTGCTCCGGAGAGGATCTGGGCGGGCATGGTCAGCGCGGGCTCGGTCAGCGCGCGCAGCGGTGCGGTCCGGGTGCGCAGGGCGTGGCCGAGCCGGGGCTGCCAGGCCGCCGCCTGGGTCGCCGCGCGGGCGGCGAGGCGGCGGAAGGCCGGCCCCATGGGCGGGATGGAGGACATCGGTAGCTCAACCTCACGGACGTACGGGGGCAGCACTGAGCCCGTCAGGGGCGTGCAGAGCGGGGACCACTCAGGTGTAACCGTCACCGAGGGGAGTCCCAAACGGTGTGACCTACTACGGCGTGTAGTCATTGCCGGGCCGGAGATTCAAACCGACGGAGTAACGATCATTCGATCTGCTCGTCGGTTCATGGCATCGGAGCCCGGGTTCCTTCGCTCGAACGGCCTACTACCGCCCCTCGTACCCCCTCCGCCCCCTGTGACCAGTGCCACCGGCCCGGGCCCCGCCGACCGCCGCCGGAGGGCCCGCGGAGTGGCGGGGCTCACGCTGCGTACTGCCCGTGCGGCCCCTCCTGACCGAACGCCCGGTCTGCGGGACCATCGACGCATGTATGCCAACTGGAGCGAAGACACCGAAGGCGCCGGGGCCCCCACCCCGAGAGAGCGCCGGTTCACCGCCCTGCGCGGCTGCGACCGGCTGCTCTCGGGCGTCCGGCCGCAGAGCCTGCGGGAGCGGATCGCCGGGCTCGCGGACGGCGCCGCCGGCCAGGACCTGGACGGACCCCCCGACCAGTACGGCGACGGCGCGGTCCGCACGCTGGAGCGGCGGGTCGCCGAGCTGCTCGGCACCGAGGACGCGGCGTTCTTCCCCACCGGCACGATGGCCCAGCAGGTCGCGCTGCGGATCTGGGCCGAACGGGCCGGCAACCCCGCCGTCGCGATGCACCCGCTCGGCCACACCGAGCGGCACGAACGGCACGCGCACGCCGTCCTCTCCGGCCTGCGCAGCGTCTGGCCGACCACGGCGCCGCGCATCCCGACCGTCCGCGAGCTGCGCTGCTTCGAGGAGCCGTACGCCGCGATGATCCTCGAACTCCCGCTGCGGGAGGCCGGGTTCGTCCTGCCGCAGTGGGGCGAGCTGGCGGCCGTCGCGGCCTTCGTCCGGGAGGAGCAGGGGGCCGCCCTGCACCTGGACGGCGCCCGGCTGTGGGAGTCCACCGTGCACCTCGGCCGCTCGCTGCCCGAGATCGCGGCGCTGGCCGACTCGGTCTACGTCTCCTTCTACAAGACCCTGGGCGGCATCAGCGGGGCCGCCCTGGCCGGCGGGGAGGGGTTCGTCCGGACCTCCCGGGCCTGGCGCCACCGCTACGGCGGCCAGCTCTTCCAGCAGTGGCCGGCCGCGCTCGCCGCGCTGGCCGGACTGGAGCGCGAACTGCCGCGCCTGCCGGAGTACGTGGCGCACGCCCGGACGGTCGCGGCGGCGCTGGCCGAGGCCGTCGCGGAGGTCCCGGGCGCCCGGGTGCACCCCGCGCCGCCGCACACCCACCAGTTCCAGCTCTGGCTCCCGTACCCGGCCGAGCAGGCGGACGAGGCCGGGCTGCGGCTGGCGGAGGAGTCGGGGACGGCCCTGTTCGGGGCCTGGCGCGAGCCCGGTCCGCCCGGGCTGGCGATGACCGAGGTGACGGTGGCGGGCCCCGCGCTGGAGTGGTCGGCCAAGGAGGTCACGGCGGCGGTCGGGGAATTCCTGGACCGGCTGGGCCCGCCCACCGCGGCCTGACGGGCCGTTGCCGCCCTCCGCCGAGGACGGCAACGCCTCCTGTGCCGAGGCGGCCTGACGGGGCGCCGGAAGTGACCGAGAGCCGGAAGTGCCGGGGAGCCGGGTCTGACGGTCCGCCGGTTACGGCGGGCCGCCGGGCCCGCGAACGGCGTCCGGCCCGCCCCCGCTGCTGCGGGGACGGGCCGGACTGGTACGTCAGTGCCTGGTCACAGGCTGATCGTCACTGCTCGGGGCGATCAGTTGTCGACCGGGCGGACGCGGATCCAGGTTTCGAGGTAGTTCGAGGACTCGTTCTCGATCTCGATGCTGGTGCCGGTCTTCGGGACGATGACGCTGCTGTACTTGTTCTCCGCGTTCCAGTAGGAGCGCAGGTCGTTGAACTCGTCGACGCCCTTGGCCTTCGGGATGACCGTCGGCACACCGTTCTTGTGCAGGGTGATGCTGTCGACGCGCTGCGAGCCGAAGGTGGAGTCGTAGCCCTGGATGCGCGAGCGCATCAGGGTGCCGTCGGCCCACTTGAGCGTGTTCGGGTGCGAGTCGACCGGGAGGATCAGACCCGAGCCCGGGTGGTTGGTGACGTTGTTGTCACTCTGGGAGGTGTCCCACAGCCAGATCAGCAGGCCGTCCTGGTAGGGGTAGTGCTCCACCCAGCCCGGCTTGGTGTTGCCGAAGCCGAAGTTGTACGGGCCGACCTGGAGGGTGCGGTCGTACGAGATGTAGCGGCGGTTCTCCGCGATGTAGTACTGCGCGTACTCCTTGGTGAACTGGCCCGTGATGCGGGAGAACCCGTTCGCGGTCCAGCCGTTGTCACCGTTCTCGGCACCGTCGGTGAAGACCGGGGCGCCGTTGGCCGCGATGGCGATGTCGTCCAGGGCCAGGCCCTTGAGGTGCAGACCGCCGTCGGTGGTGTAGCGGAAGCGGATCTTCACGGCCTTGCCGGCGTAGGCGTCCAGCGAGAAGGCCAGGTCGCCCCACTTGTCGCCGGAGCTGCCGCTCAGCGACGGCTTGCCGGACGGGTCGGCCGGGAGCGCGGTGCCGTTGAAGGTACCCGCGAGGGCCGTCCACTGGGCGCCACCGTCGGTGGAGACCTCGGCGTAGCCGTAGTCGAAGTCCTGCTCGATGTCGTACCAGGCCTTGGCCGTCAGCGAGGCCGAGGTCTTGCCGGTGAGGTCGACGTCGCGGACCAGCGAGACGTTCAGGTCGTCCGCGCTGCCGCTCCACCATTCGTTGGCACCCGCGTGCGGGGTGTTGATGACGGTGGTGACGGGCTTCTTCGGCAGGTCGACGACGAGCGCCTGCGACAGCTTGGTGTTGAACGCCGCCGGGCCGATGTGGTGCTTGGAGCCCTTGCCGGCCTGCGCCTTGTCGAACTTCAGCCAGCCGAGCTGCAGCTTGCTCCAGGCGTCGAGGTCGTTCGGCATGTCGCCGATCTCGTTCTTGCCCTCGCCGAGCCACGAGCCGGACGACATCAGCGACCAGAAGCCGACCGAGTTGTCGATGCCGCTGCCGGAGGTGTCGTAGAGGTCCGGCAGACCGAGGTCGTGGCCGTACTCGTGCGCGAAGACACCGAGGCCGCCGTTCTCGGGCTGCATGGTGTAGTCGCCGACCCAGATGCCGGTGGTGCCGACCGGGGTGCCGCCGAGCTTGTTGTCGGCGGGGCCGGTGGAGCCGGCCTGGGTGCCGTAGGCGTACGAGCGGTGGGCCCAGAGCGCGTTCTTGCCCTGCTTGCCGCCGCCCGCCGACTCGTCCTCACCGGCGTGCACGATCTGGAAGTGGTCGATGTAACCGTCGGGCTCGTTGAAGTTGCCGTCGTGGTCGAAGTCGTACCGGTCCCACTTGTCGTACTGCGCGATGTCGGCCTGGATCTGAGCGTCCGTCCGGCCCTTGGCCTTCTCGCTCGCCACCCAGGCGACGACGCCGTCGCGGATCAGGTCCTGCGCGTTGGCGCAGCTGTTCTGACCGCAGTAGTTCGAGCCGTAACGGGCCTCGTTCCACGGCACCTTCACCCAGTCGGTGACGTTGCCGTCGACCGAGTAGCGGCCCGAGGACTGCTTCTCGAAGTAGGTCTTCAGCGAGTCCTTGGTGGGGTGGAAGTACAGGTCCTGGAAGTGCTCGCGGTTGTAGTCCGCACGCCAGGCGGTGGAGTTGTTGGTCGCCGCGTCGGGCTTCTCGATCTGGTTGTGGGCCGGACCGGGCTCGCCACCGTACTTCGGCTGACCGTTGTGCATGGTGGTGCTGTCCACCTGGTCGCCGAACTCGACCAGGATGGTGAAGATCTTGTCCGTCCGCTCGCGGGCGAGCTCGACGTACTTGTTGCGGCCCAGCTTGATGCTGGAGCCGCCGCCGTGCTGCTCGATCTTGGCGGTGCCGGCGATGAGCTGCTCGGTGGCAGCCTTCTGCTCGGCCTCGACCTTCTCGGTCAGCGGGCCGGGAATGTTGTGCTCGACCTTCGCGGTCTGGATGGCATCGGCCGGGTCATGCGAGACCGGGGCCGGCGGGGCGGCGTAGGCCGCACCCGGGAGCATCCCCGCGCCGAGCGCGGCTATGACCGTCGTGGCCACGCCGAGCGCGGCAGCTTTCCTGGTCATCTTCAACGTTGTGACGTCCTCCCCAAACCGGTCCGGCTCATGGCCTTCCGGCAAACCAATGAAAGACAGGTGGACGTCATTTGATCCAAGCGTGGACAGAAAAGATAGACCTTGACCGTGACATGGCCACAGCGCTATCCTCCGCGACTCCCTATCAGCTGATGATCAGTCAGAACCATTAGCGGGAAAGCAGCTGTCCATGATGGGAAGTACCCGCACCAGCCCCTGGCCAGGCGGATGTGGCGCGAAGCAGTGGGAGGGATCACAGTTTCCGCGACGGCCCGGGAAATGGCCGAGGCCCCCGGCGTTCTCGCCGGGGGCCTCAACGGTTTCTGTTGTCTGTTAAATGTTGCTACTTCGTCAGGTCGGGACCGGGCGAAGCGACGGCGGCCGGGGTGTCCGCCACGGCCGACTTCTCCTCCCCGCGGAAGGTGAACTTGGCCTCCTTGCCCTCGCCCTCGACCCCGACGACCACGATGTGGCCGGCCCGCAGCTCGCCGAAGAGGATCTTCTCGGAGAGGTGGTCCTCGATCTCGCGCTGGATGGTGCGGCGCAGCGGCCGGGCACCCAGGATCGGGTCGTAGCCGCGCTTGGCGAGCAGCTTCTTGGCCTCGACGCTGAGCTCCAGGCCCATGTCGCGGTCCTTGAGGCGGGAGTCCACCTTGTCGATCATGAGGTCGACGATCTGGATGATGTCGTCCTCGGACAGCTGGTGGAACACCACGATGTCGTCGACGCGGTTCAGGAACTCGGGGCGGAAGTGCTGCTTGAGCTCCTCGCCGACCTTCGCCTTCATCCGCTCGTACCCGGTCTGGGCGTCACCCGTGGCCGCGAAGCCGAGGTTGAAGCCCTTGGAGATGTCCCGGGTGCCGAGGTTGGTCGTCATGATGATGACGGTGTTCTTGAAGTCGACCACGCGGCCCTGGGAGTCGGTCAGGCGACCGTCCTCCAGGATCTGCAGCAGCGAGTTGAAGATGTCCGGGTGGGCCTTTTCGACCTCGTCGAAGAGGACGACCGAGAACGGCTTGCGGCGCACCTTCTCGGTGAGCTGGCCGCCCTCCTCGTAGCCCACGTAGCCGGGCGGGGAGCCGAAGAGCCGGGAGACGGTGTGCTTCTCCGAGAACTCCGACATGTCGAGCGAGATCAGCGCGTCCTCGTCGCCGAAGAGGAACTCGGCGAGGGTCTTGGACAGCTCGGTCTTACCGACACCGGACGGGCCGGCGAAGATGAACGAGCCGCCGGGGCGCTTCGGGTCCTTGAGGCCCGCACGGGTGCGCCGGATGGCCTGGGAGAGCGCCTTGATGGCGTCCTTCTGGCCGATGACGCGCTTGTGCAGCTCGTCCTCCATGCGCAGCAGGCGGGAGGACTCCTCCTCGGTCAGCTTGAAGACCGGGATGCCGGTCGCGGTGGCCAGGACCTCGGCGATGAGCTCCTCGTCCACCTCCGCGACGACGTCCATGTCGCCGGCCTTCCACTCCTTCTCGCGCTTGGCCTTGGCCTGCAGGAGCTGCTTCTCGTCGTCGCGCAGGGACGCGGCCTTCTCGAAGTCCTGCGCGTCGATCGCGCTCTCCTTCTCGCGGCGGACGTCGGCGATCTTCTCGTCGAACTCGCGCAGGTCCGGCGGCGCGGTCATCCGGCGGATGCGCATCCGGGAGCCGGCCTCGTCGATCAGGTCGATCGCCTTGTCCGGCAGGAAGCGGTCCGAGATGTACCGGTCGGCCAGGGTGGCGGCGGCGACCAGGGCGGCGTCCGTGATGGAGACCCGGTGGTGGGCCTCGTAGCGGTCGCGCAGGCCCTTGAGGATTTCGATGGTGTGCGGCAGCGACGGCTCGGCGACCTGGATCGGCTGGAAGCGGCGCTCCAGCGCGGCGTCCTTCTCCAGGTGCTTGCGGTACTCGTCGAGCGTGGTGGCACCGATGGTCTGCAGCTCGCCTCGGGCCAGCATCGGCTTGAGGATGGAGGCGGCGTCGATGGCGCCCTCGGCGGCGCCCGCGCCGACCAGGGTGTGCAGCTCGTCGATGAAGAGGATGATGTCGCCGCGGGTGCGGATCTCCTTGAGGACCTTCTTCAGGCGCTCCTCGAAGTCACCGCGGTAGCGGGAGCCGGCCACCAGGGCGCCGAGGTCCAGCGTGTAGAGCTGCTTGTCCTTGAGGGTCTCGGGCACCTCGCCCTTGACGATCGCCTGGGCCAGGCCCTCGACGACCGCGGTCTTGCCGACACCGGGCTCACCGATCAGCACCGGGTTGTTCTTGGTGCGGCGGGACAGCACCTGCATGACCCGCTCGATCTCCTTCTCGCGCCCGATGACCGGGTCGAGCTTGGCCTCGCGGGCGGCCTGGGTGAGGTTGCGGCCGAACTGGTCGAGGACCAGCGAGGTCGACGGGGTGCCCTCGGCGGGGCCGCCGGCCGTGGCCGACTCCTTGCCGGGGGTCTGGTAGCCGGAGAGCAGCTGGATGACCTGCTGGCGCACCCGGTTCAGGTCCGCGCCCAGCTTCACCAGGACCTGGGCGGCGACGCCCTCGCCCTCGCGGATCAGGCCGAGCAGGATGTGCTCGGTGCCGATGTAGTTGTGGCCGAGCTGCAGGGCCTCGCGGAGCGACAGCTCCAGGACCTTCTTCGCCCGGGGGGTGAAGGGGATGTGGCCGGACGGGGCCTGCTGGCCCTGGCCGATGATCTCCTCGACCTGCTGGCGAACAGCCTCAAGAGAAATCCCGAGGCTCTCCAGGGCCTTAGCGGCGACACCCTCACCCTCGTGGATCAGACCCAGGAGGATGTGCTCAGTGCCGATGTAGTTGTGGTTGAGCATCCGGGCTTCTTCCTGAGCCAGGACGACAACCCGCCGCGCGCGGTCGGTGAACCTCTCGAACATCGTTTATCGCTCCTCAGAGCGGTCGGGCAGTTCGGGGTCGGTCCCCGCCCTGTCCTTCCGCATGCTAGTCCCGCTCAGCGGCGCGGCCCACGGATTCACTCCCCGGTACGGGAGCGAGATGCTGCGCGACCAGCCGACACCAATCCCAACCTGATGCTGGAAGACGGTGTTCCCACAGGTGGGCCCGATGCACCCGATACCGCTACGCCATCGGCGAACAACGCCCGCCTGGGCGCAGCCGGACGGTGTTCGACCGACCGCACTCACTGCCCCGGGCGGGGCTCACGGCCCTGCCCACCTGCATTCATACCCGGTATCGGCCGCGTTCTCGCGCAGTTTCCGCGGTGGCGGTGTTCGCCTGGCGAGAAGTCGGCTGACGGGCCGCCCGTTCGACGGCCGTGCCGTGGTGCCCCGTCGCCGGTGACGTCGGTTCAAGTGCGGCCTTCGGGGTGGGCCGCGGACCGGGGCGGGGGTGCCGGACCGGCCACTGGGGTGGTGGCCGCGTTACCGCTTCGCTCCTACAGCGTTGCACAACCCGTGAATGTTCCGCCCCCCGTGCCCGGGCGGGCGGCCCGGTACGCGCCGCGGGGCGCGGAGGGGACCCCTCCGCGCCCCGCGCGTGCGGCGTGGATCCGCCGACCGGTCGGTCGGTCCTGCCGGGGCCCCGCACCCGCTCCGGCGGCCGACCGCCGGATCAGGCCGCGTTGGCCTTCTCGTAGGCCTCGCGGACGGTGCTGGGCACCCGGCCGCGGTCGTTGACCTCGTACCCGTTCTCCTTGGCCCACGCGCGCACCTTGGCGGTGTCCGGGGCGGCGCCGCCGGCCGGTCGGGCCGAGCCGCTCCGGCTGGGGCGGCGGGCCCCGGCGATCCGGCCGCTCTGCTTGCGGCCCTTCTCCACGTACGGGGCCAGCAGCCCGCGCAGCTTGTCCGCGTTGGCGCTCTTCAGGTCGATCTCATAGGCAACGCCGTCGAGCGCGAACGTAACCGTCTCGTCCGCCGACCCGCCGTCGAGATCGTCTTCAAGAATGACCTGCACCCTCTGTGCCACGGGCTTCCCTTTCCGCTAAACGACCCATTGCCTAAGGAAAGGAAAGCGCCTTTCCCCGGAAAACACAAACCCCTGCGCCGCGGCGGAGCGGCTCACAGGTGCAGCAGCATCCTTGAGTTGCCCAGAGTGTTGGGCTTCACACGCTCCAGGTCCAGGAACTCCGCGACACCTTCATCGTACGAGCGGAGAAGTTCTTCATAGACATCCGTAGCGATCGCCGCCGGGTCTGTCGTACCATCGTCGGTTTCCTGGAGCTCGCCGATCTCCACGAAACCGTGTTTCGCGAAGAACGGGACCTCGAACGTCAGGCAGAAAATCCGACGGACGCCGAGCCAGCGCGCGGTCTGCAGCAGCTTCTCCAGCAGCAGGTGCCCGATACCGAACCCCCGGCAGGCCGGGTCGACCGCGAGGGTGCGCACCTCGGCGAGGTCCTCCCACATCACGTGCAGGGCGCCGCAGGCCACCACCGCGCCGTTGTCGTCGCGTTCGGCCACCCAGAACTCCTGGACGGATTCGAACAGTGTGACGGTCGGCTTGTCGAGCAGAATGCCGTCGCGCGAGTAGCTGTCGATGAGCCTGCGTACTGCCCGCACGTCCGTGGTCCGTGCCCGGCGGATGGTGACCTCCATGCCGGGACGCTATCGTGCCGGGCCCGCCCCGGTCTCCCCGGTACCGTCCGCGGCCGGCGCCGAATCGGGGCTATCCGGCCCGGCCGGGAACACCGCGGCGACCCGCAGTGCGTCGCGCAGTGCTTCGCGTTGCTCCGGGGACATCAGGCCGAAGAAGTGCACCAGCGCGGCCGCGGGATTGTCGCTGGTGGCCCAGGCGTCGTTCATGAGGGCCGCCGTGTACGCCTCGCGGGACGAGACCGGCTCATATCGATAGGCCCGCCCGGCCCGCTCCCGGCGCAGCCAGCCCTTTCGGTGCAGCTTGTCCAGGACGGTCATCACCGTGGTGTACGCGATATCGCGTTCCGTACGGAGATCGAGCAGAACCTCGCGAACCGTGACCGGGCGGTTCCAGCGCCACACCCGGGTCATGACGGCGTTCTCCAGTTCACCGAGTTGCCGGACCATAGTGCGGCCAGGATAGGGGTGTTCCGGGCAAATCTTGTGAAGTGCCGCCAAACCGGCGCGGGGGCCCCCCCCCGCAGGGGCGTGGGGGGGCGGCCGCGGGCGGCCCCCGCGGCCCGGGCCGCGCGGCGCGCGGCGCGTGGCCTGGGGGGGCCCCCCCCCCGGGGGCGGGGGTGGGCCCCCGCA
>NZ_JBSGXP010000098.1:15425-33134 GCF_053610105.1 Kitasatospora sp. NPDC054939
GGTTTGCGCGAAAATTTTTTTGTTCGCCCCCCAAACCCGCCCCCCCCCCCCGCCCTTCTTGGTTTTGGGCGCCGCCCCGGCGGCCGGCCGGCCGGGCCGGTCAGTCGGCCAGGTCCTCCTTGGCCTTCTGGGCACCGCCCTGGCTGCGGATGATGGCCCGCACCAGGAAGCCGAAGCCGATCGCCATGACCAGCGGCGGGACGATCGCGCTGACGTAGTCCATCAGGTCACTCCTCCTCGGTCTTCTCCGCCGCGGCGGCGGAAGCCCTGGGCTCCGGCTTCACGAGCGGGAACAGCACCGTCTCGCGGATGTTCTTGCCGGTGAGCAGCATGATCAGGCGGTCCACCCCGAGGCCGAGGCCGCCGGTGGGCGGCATCGCGTACTCCAGGGCCCGCAGGAAGTCCTCGTCGAGCTGCATGGCCTCGACGTCGCCGCCGGCGGCCAGGAGGGACTGGGCGGTCAGACGGGCGCGCTGCTCGACCGGGTCGACCAGCTCCGAGTAGGCGGTGCCGATCTCGGTGCCGAAGATCACCAGGTCCCACTTCTCGGCGACGCCCGCGACGGAGCGGTGCTGCCGGGTGAGCGGGGAGACCTCGGTCGGGTAGTCCTTGATGAAGGTCGGCCGGACGGCGTTCTCCTCCAGCAGGCGCTCGACCATCTCCAGCACGATCTGGCCGTGGCCCCACTCCTTCTCGAAGGGGATGCCGTGCTCGGCGGCCAGCTTGCGCAGCTCCTCGACGCCGGTCTCCGGGGTCACCTCGACGCCGAGGTGGGCGGAGATGCCCGGGTAGACGGAGACCTCCTCCCACGGCTCGGCGAGGTCGATCTCGTGCTCGACGCCGTGCGGGTCCAGGCCCTTGATCACCGTGGTGCCCAGGGCGTCGCGGGCCGCGTTCACGATGGTGGCCCGGATCAGCTCGGCCTGGGTGTCGTAGTCGCCGTACGCCTCGTACGACTCCAGCGAGGTGAACTCCGGGTTGTGGGTGGAGTCCGCGCCCTCGTTGCGGAAGTTGCGGTTGATCTCGAAGACCTTCTCCGCGCCGCCGACCACCAGCCGCTTGAGGTACAGCTCGGGGGCGATCCGCATGAAGAGGTCGATGTCGTACGCGTTGATGTGCGTCTTGAACGGGCGGGCGTTGGCGCCGCCGTGCACCGGCTGCAGCATCGGGGTCTCGACCTCGATGTAGCCGCGCTCCTCGTAGGTGCGGCGGATCGAGCGGACGACCCGGCTGCGCAGGTGCAGGATCTCGCGGGCCTCGGGGTTGACGATCAGGTCGACGTACCGCTGGCGCACCCGCGCCTCGGGGTCGGTCAGGCCCTTGTGCTTGTCCGGCAGCGGGCGCAGGCACTTGGCGGTGAGCGCCCAGGCGTCCACCATCACCGACAGCTCGCCGCGCCGGGAGGTGATCACCTCGCCCTCGACGCCGACCTGGTCGCCGAGGTCGATGTCGGACTTCCAGGCGGCCAGCCGCTCGTCGCCGAGCTTGTCCAGGGAGAACATCACCTGGAGGTCGCCGGTGCCGTCGCGGAGCGTGGCGAAGCAGAGCTTGCCGCCGGTGCGGGAGAGGATCACGCGGCCGGTGATGCCGACGCGCTCGCCGGTGGCGGTGTCCGGCTCCAGGTCGGGGTGCTTGGCGCGCAGGTCGGCGATGGTGCTGGTGCGGGGGAATCCGACCGGGTACGGGTCGACGCCGGCGGCCCGGAGCCGGTCCAGCTTCTCGCGCCGCACGCGCATCTGCTCGGGAAGGTCGTCGGTCGCGGGAAGGAGGCTCTGATCGCTCACCCCACCAGGGTAGCCAGCCCGCGGCGGTGCTCCTCGCCGCCCCGGCCCCTGTCGCCCGCCCGGCGGGGGGAGGCGGCCCG
The DNA here is from genome assembly GCF_053610105.1 of Kitasatospora sp. NPDC054939. Taxonomy (NCBI): domain Bacteria; kingdom Bacillati; phylum Actinomycetota; class Actinomycetes; order Kitasatosporales; family Streptomycetaceae; genus Kitasatospora; species Kitasatospora sp. NPDC054939. The sequence goes on from NZ_JBSGXP010000098.1 coordinate 17,290, forward strand.
GCGCGGGGCTCCGCGGGCGGGCCCCGGACGTGCGGCGGGGGAGGCCGCGGGTGCGGCCTCCCCCGGTCCGGGGCTGCGGTCGGTCAGCCGGTGCCGGTGGCGAGTTCGAGCTCCTCCGGGGCGGGGGCGGCGGCCGCGCCCGGGGCCGGGCGGACGGGCGGCTTGGGGCGGCGGCCGAACAGCTCGGCGGGGGTGGGCATCCGGTGCTGGCGGGGCCCGGCCGGCGGCTGCGGGCCCGTGGCGGCGGGCTTCTCGGCCGGGGAGTCGTTGCTGCTCATCGGGATCCGTCCTCCAACTGGGGTGGGGAGACTGCTCGGGGGTCCGGCAGGGCTCGGTACGGCAATGAGGTGGCGCTGGCCGGTGGTGAGGGCGAGCCGTTCGCGGACGGCCGCCTCGGCCAGGGCGTGGCAGCGGCCCGCCAGCCGGGAGCGGCGGGAGCGCTCGGTCTGGCCGCACGGCTGGCGGGTCAGCCCGCGCAGTGCGGTGAGGTCCTCGGGGCCCGGGAGGTAGCCGTCGGTCACGGCCTCCTCCAGCCGCTCCAGGTACCCGCCGGCGCTGCCGGGCAGGGCCTCGCGGTAGCGCCCGAGGTCGGCGAGCAGGAAGGCGCGCAGCCGGCCGCCCTCCCGGACGGCCTCGTCGATGGCCTCGGTCAGGCGCAGGGCGTCCTGGACGTCCTCCGCCCACAGTTCGGCGCCGGCGCCCAGGAAGGGCGGCAGGCCGGGTGCCTGCAGGTGGACGGGGACGGCGGGGTGCAGGGCTTGGGCGAGGGCGCGGCGCAGCACGCGGACTTCGTCGGCGCTGAAGGCCATGCCGCCGCGCGATCCGTGTGGCGTAGGCATGGGTTGACACTACGTGAGGAATATCCGATTTGTCGGTAGTGTCGCGCCGATCGTCCACGATTGGCCCGCCCCCGGAGCCCCCTGCCGGGCCGCCGGGGCACCCGTAGCCTCCGGCCGGGCCGCCGGGGCCGGCCCCGGACCCCGGCGGCCCCGGGCGGTGCCGGGATCAGGCGGCCGGGCGGTTGCGCTCGTGGACGAGCCGCAGCCCGATCAGGGTGAGCCAGGGCTCGTGGACGTCGATGGTGGACGCCTCGCCCAGCACCAGCGGGGCCAGCCCGCCGGTCGCGATCACCTGGACGTCGTCCGGGTCCTTGGCGAGCTCCCTGGCCATCCGGTCGACCAGTCCGTCGACCTGCCCGGCGAAGCCGTACAGGATGCCGGACTGCATGCCCTCCACGGTGTTCTTGCCGATCACGTTGCGCGGGCGGGCCAGCTCGATCTTGCGCAGCTGGGCGCCGCGCATGCCCAGCGCCTCCACCGAGATCTCGATGCCCGGGGCGATCGCGCCGCCCACGTAGTCGCCGCGGGCGTTGACCGCGTCGAAGGTGGTGGCGGTGCCGAAGTCCACCACGATGCACGGGCCGCCGTAGAGGTGGTTGGCGGCGAGCGCGTTGACGATCCGGTCGGCGCCGACCTCCTTGGGGTTGTCCATCAGGACGTGCACCCCCGTCTTCACCCCCGGCTCCACGATCACCGCGGGCACGTCGCCGTAGTAGCGGCGGCACACCTCGCGGAGCTCGTGGAGCACGGCGGGGACGGACGAACAGATCGCCAGGCCCTCCACCGCGGCCTCGGTGACCGCGGTGTGGGAGCCCATCAGGCCCTGCAGCAGGACCGCCAGCTCGTCGGCCGTGCGGCGCGGATCGGTGGAGATCCGCCAGTGCTCGACCACGTCCTCGCCGTCGAACAGGCCGAGCGTGGTCTGGGTGTTGCCGACGTCGATGGTGAGCAGCATGGGGTGCTTTCTGCGGGGTCGGAAGCGGATCAGGCGCGCAGGTCCAGGCCGATGTCGAGGACCGGCGAGGAGTGCGTGAGCGCACCCACGGCCAGGTAGTCGACACCAGTCTGGGCGACCTCGCGCGCGGTGGCCAGGGTCAGTCCGCCGGACGCCTCCAGCCTGGCCCGGCCGGCCACCAGCTCGACGGCCTCCTTCAGCTGGGCCACCGTGAAGTTGTCCAGCAGGACGAGGTCCGCACCGGCCTCCAGCACCGGCGGGATCTGCTCCAGGGTGTCCACCTCGACCTCGACCGGCAGGTCGGGGTACGCGGCGCGGACGGCCCGGAACGCCTCGGCGACACCGCCGGCGGCGACCACGTGGTTGTCCTTCACCAGCGCGGCGTCCGAGAGCGCCATCCGGTGGTTGGCGCCGCCGCCGCAGCGCACGGCGAACTTCTCCAGCGCCCGCAGGCCCGGGGTGGTCTTGCGGGTGTCGCGGACCACCGCGTCCGTCCCGGCCAGCGCGTCGGCCCAGGCGCGGGTGGCGGTGGCGATGCCGGACAGGTGGCAGAGCAGGTTGAGCGCGCTGCGCTCGGCGGTCAGCAGGTCGCGGGTCCGGCCGCGGACCGACAGCAGCACCTGGCCGGCCTCGACCCGGTCGCCGTCCTCGACGTGCCGGTCGACCTCGAACTCCTCCTCGCAGACCAGCGAGACCACGGCCTCGGCGATCCGCAGCCCGGCGACCGTGCCGGCCTGGCGGGCGGTGAAGTCCGCGGTGGCGACCGCGTCGGCGGGCACCGTGGCGACCGAGGTGACGTCCTCGCCGCCGGCCAGGTCCTCGGCCAGCGCCAGGGTGGCGATGTCCTCGACCTCGACCGGGTCGAGCCCGGCCTCCTCGAGCAGCGCGGCGAGCTGCGGGTCCAGCCCGGTCTCGTAGCCCTCGCCGTCCCCGCAGGCGCAGCCGTCGCCGCAGCCGCCCTGGGAGTCGGCCAGCGGGAGTTCCTCGTGCGAGTGGGTCATCTGTTACTGCTCCTCGGGGGTGCTGACAAGGTCGCCGGAGGCGGTGAGGGTGGTGATCAGGTGGCGCCGCCAGCGCGCGTCGTCCCGCTCGGGGAAGTCCTCGCGCCAGTGGCAGCCGCGGGTCTCCGCGCGCTGGGTGGCGGCGGCGACCAGGGCGGTGGCGACCAGCAGGAGGTTCGCGGCCTCCCAGGTCTCCACCCGGGGGTCGGCCGGCTTCTCCTCGGCGACGTGCGCGTACGCCTGCTCGGCGAGCAGCGCCAGGCCGGCCGCGGTGTCGGCCATCGACGCGGCCGAGCGCAGCACGCCCGCCCCGCGCGACATCAGCCGCTGGATCTCGGCCCGTGCCTCGGGCGCGGGCAGCGGAACGGGGTGCGCGGCGCGGGCGGCGGCCACGTCCACCGACCGCTCGGGCAGGTCGCCCGCGGTGTGCCGGGCGGCCAGGTCGGCGGCGATCCGCTCGGCGAAGACCAGGCCCTCCAGCAGCGAGTTGGACGCCAGCCGGTTGGCGCCGTGCACACCGGTGCAGGCGACCTCCCCGCAGGCGTACAGGCCGGGCACGGTGGTGCGCCCGTGCAGGTCGGTGCGGATGCCGCCGGAGGCGTAGTGGGAGGCCGGGGCGACCGGGATCGGCTCGGTGACCGGGTCGATGCCGTGCGCCCGGCAGGACGCCAGGATGGTCGGGAAGCGCTGCTCCCACATCTCGGCGCCGAAGTGCCGGCCGTCCAGGTACATGTGCTCGGTGCCGTGGAGCTGCATCCGGCGGGTGATGGCCTTGGCGACGATGTCGCGCGGGGCCAGTTCGGCCAGCTCGTGCTGTCCGACCATGAAGCGGGTGCCGTCGGCGTCCACCAGGTGGGCGCCCTCGCCGCGGACGGCCTCGGAGACCAGCGGCTGCTGGCCCTCGGCCTCCGGGCCCAGCCAGAGCACGGTGGGGTGGAACTGCACGAACTCCAGGTCGGTGACCTCGGCGCCGGCCCGCAGCGCGAGCGCCACGCCGTCGCCGGTGGAGACCGCCGGGTTGGTGGTGGCGGAGTAGACCTGGCCCATGCCGCCGGTGGCGAGCACCACCGCGCGGGCCCGGATCGCGCCGACGCCGTCCCGCTGGCCCTCGCCCATGACGTGCAGGGTCAGGCCGGCGGCGTGGCCGTCGGGGTCGGTCAGCAGGTCCAGGACGAGGGCGTGCTCGATCAGCTCCAGGCCCGGGTCGGAGCGGACGGCGGCGACCAGGGCGCGGGATATCTCGGCGCCGGTGGCGTCCCCGCCGGCGTGGGCGATCCGGCGGCGGTGGTGGCCGCCCTCGCGGGTCAGCAGGATCTCGCCGTCCGGGCCGCGGTCGAAGGCGGCGCCGGTGGCGATCAGCCGGCGGACGGCGTCCGGACCCTCGGTCACCAGGGTGCGGACGGCGTCCTCGGCACAGAGCCCGGCCCCGGCGACGAGGGTGTCGTCCAGGTGCTGCTCGGGGGTGTCGCCCTCGCCCAGGGCGGCGGCGATGCCGCCCTGGGCCCAGCGGGTGGACCCGTCGTCCAGCATCGCCTTGGTGACCACCACGGCCCGCAGGCCGGCCTTGCGGACGTTGAGTGCGACGGTGAGTCCGGCCACGCCCGAGCCGACCACCACGACGTCGGTCGTGCTGGTCCAGCCGGGGGCGGGCGCGGTGAGGCGGTGGGTGCCGGGCATGGTGTTCAGTTGCTCCTTCAGCGCGCGGCGGTCTGGGCCGCGCCGTTCGGGCCACCGTACGCCGCGTCGCCGCGGAGCAGCCCGGTGCCCTCCCCGGCCTCGGCCGGGTCGCCGCCCAGGCCGGTGATCCGGTTGCGGTCGTCGACGAAGACGACCTTCGGCTCGTAGCCCTTGGCCTCGGCGGTGTCCATCTGCCCGTAGGCGATGAGTATGACGAGGTCGCCGGGGTGGACCAGGCGGGCGGCGGCGCCGTTGATGCCGATCACGCCGGTGCCGCGCGGCCCGGCGATGGTGTAGGTCTCCAGCCGGGCGCCGTTGTTGATGTCGACGATGTGGACCAGCTCGCCGGGGAGCAGGTCGGCGGCGTCGAGCAGGTCCTCGTCCACCGTGACGGAGCCGACGTAGTGCAGGTCGGCCTGGGTCACGGTGGCCCGGTGGATCTTGGACTTGAGCATGGTGCGGAGCATGGGGTCACGCCTCCTGTGAGTGCATGCCTGGGGGTGCTTGCCGGGGTGGTGCCGAACGGTGCGGTGCGCGGTGCTGCCGGGTGGAGCGGTGTGCCGGTCGCGGGCCGCCTCAGCGGCAGACGACGTGGACGTTGTCGATCAGGCGGGTCGCGCCCACCGTCGCGGCGACGGCCAGCACGGCCTCGCCCTGGAAGTCGTCCGGTGCCTCGGTGAAGTCGTGCGGATCGATCAGGGCGAGGTAGTCAAGGGTGACACCCTCCGCGCCGTCCAGGACGGCCGCGGCCGCCTCGCGGACGGCCTGCGGGCCCCGGGCGCCCGCGTCGCGGCCGGCGAACAGCGCCCGGGAGAGCGCGAGCGCGTGCTCGCGGTCCTCGGCGGAGAGGTAGCGGTTGCGGGAGGACAGCGCCAGCCCGTCCTCCTCGCGGGCGGTCGGCACGCCGATCACCTCCACGTCGAAGTCCAGGTCGGCGACCATCCGCCGGACGATCGCCAGCTGCTGGGCGTCCTTCTCGCCGAACAGTGCGAAGTCCGGGTCGGTGATGTGCAGCAGCTTGGCGACCACCGTCAGCACGCCGTCGAAGTGGCCCGGGCGGGTGGCGCCCTCGTAGCGCTCGCCCATCGGGCCGGCCGCCAGGCGCACCTGCGGCTCGCCGTTCGGGTACACCTCCTCGGCGGACGGCGCGAAGACCACGTCCGCGCCGTTCTCCTCGGCCAGCCTGACGTCGTCCTCCAGGCTCCGCGGGTAGCGGTCGAGGTCCTCGCCGGCGCCGAACTGCAGCGGGTTCACGAACACCGTGACCGCGATCCGGCCGTCCCGGCCGACCTGCCGGCGGGCGGCCCGGATCAGCGCGGCGTGGCCCTCGTGCAGCGCGCCCATGGTCATCACGACCGCGTTGTCCACCGGCTGCTCGTCCGGCCAGAAGGCGGCCTCGAAGTCGGCGACGGTGTGCGTGACCACGGCCCGGTGGACCTTGGGTGCCCGCTGGGCCTTGCCGGGCTGCTTGCCGCGTGCCATCAGTGCTTCTCCTCGTTCAGTACGTCCAGCAGCGCCGCCGCCGACGCTTCGTCGATCGTCCCGTGGGCGAGTGCCCGCTGGGCGGTGGCGCGGGCCATCGCCCGGTACGCCGCCGGGATGTCCGGGGACACCGTACTGAGCTGCGCCAGGTGGCGGCGCACGGTGCCCGCGTCGCCCCGGGCGACCGGGCCGGTCAGCGCGGCGTCGCCGGAGCGCAGGGAGTTGTCCAGCGCGGCGCCCAGCAGCGGGCCGAGCAGCCGGCCGGGTTCGGCGACCCCGGCCGTGCGCAGCAGCTCCAGGGCTTGCGCGACCAGGGTGACCAGGTGGTTCGCGCCGTGTGCGAGGGCGGTGTGGTAGAGCGGGCGGACGTGTTCGGGCACCCACTCCGGCTCGCCGCCCATCTCCACGACCAGGGCCTCGGCGACCGGGCGCAGCTCGGCCGGGGCGGTCACCCCGAACGGGCAGCCGGCCAGCCGGGCGAGGTCCACGGAGGTGCCGGTGAAGGTCATCGCGGGGTGCAGGGCGAGCGGCAGCGCACCGGCCCGGGTGGCCGGCTCCAGCACGGCCACGCCGTGCGCGCCGGAGGTGTGCACCAGCAGGTGGCCCGGGCGGACCGCGCCGGTGGCGGCGAGGCCGGCGACCAGGTCGGCGAGCGCGTCGTCGGGGACGGTCAGCAGGACGAGGTCGGCGGCGGCCAGCACCTGCGGCGGGGTGGCGATCCGCACGCCCGGCAGCAGGGCCTCGGCCCGGCGGCGGGACGCCGCGGAGACGCCGGAGGCGGCCACCACCCGGTGGCCGGCCAGCTGGAGGGCGGCGCCCAGGGCGGGCCCGACCCGGCCGGTGCCGACCACGCCGACGGTCAGCCGCGCGGGGCGGTTCCCGGGGTCGCCGGGATCGCCGAAGCCGTCGGCAAGCGGGGCGAACTCGCCGAATCCGGCGGACTCGGCACTGTCGGACGTGCTCACGGCTCGGCCCTCGTCCTCACTCTCCGTTCCGGTCCCCTCCGGGTACCGGACGTACCGGCCCATTCTAAGGCCGGGCGGTCGGGGCGCCGGAGGGGCCGGGGGCGGCCCGGGACGGCGGGCGGGCGGCGCCGGGCGGCGGGGCTCCGCGCGTGCCCGGACCGCCCGCGGGTCAGTCGGCGGCGCCGGCCCGGACCAGCCCGGCCTCGTACGCCAGCACCACCGCCTGGACCCGGTCGCGCAGGCCCAGCTTGGCCAGGATGCGCCCGACATGCGTCTTCACGGTCGCCTCGGAGAGCACCAGCCGGGCGGCGATCTCACCGTTCGACAGGCCCTGCGCGACCAGCAGGAACACCTCCCGCTCGCGCTCGGTGAGCGGGCCGAGGGCGTCCCCGCCGGCGGCGCTGTGCGGGGTCGGCAGGACCTCGGCGAAGCGGTCGATCATGCGGCGGGTGGTGGTCGGGGCGACCACCGCGTCGCCGCCGTGCACCGCGCGGATCGCGGCGACCAGCTCGGTCGGCGGGACGTCCTTCAGCAGGAAGCCGCTGGCCCCGGCCTTGAGTGCGGCGAAGGCGTACTCGTCGAGGTCGAAGGTGGTGAGGATCAGCACGTGCGGGGCGTCGGGCAGCGGGCTGCCGTCCTCGGCGAGGCAGATCCGCCGGGTCGCCTGCACGCCGTCCATCCGCGGCATCCGGACGTCCATCAGGATGACGTCCACCTCGGTGCGCCTGAGCAGCTCCACCGCCTGGGCGCCGTCGCCGGCCTCGGCGGCGATCTCGATGTCGCCCTGGGACTGCAGGATCATGCGGAACCCGGTGCGCAGCAGCTCCTGGTCGTCGACGAGCATCACACGGATGGTCAAGGGTGACTCCTCACTTGGGCGCCCCGGCTACTTGGCGGCCTTGAGCGGTAGGACGGCTCGGATCCGGAAGCCGCCGCCGGGGCGGGGGCCGACGTCGAGGCTGCCGCTGACCATGCCGACCCGTTCGCGCATGCCGATCAGACCATGGCCGAGCCCGTCGGAGCCACCGGTGGTCAGCTGCTCGTCGGTGGTGCCGCGGCCGTCGTCCTCGACCAGGACGGCGAGCTCGCGGTCGCCGTAGTCGACCGAGACCTTGGCGTGCACGTCGGGGCCGCCGTGCTTGCGGACGTTGGTCAGCGCCTCCTGGACGATCCGGTAGACGGTCAGCTCGACCCCGCGCGGCAGGTCGCGGGCCTCGCCGGTGGTGGCGTAGTCGACCCGCAGGCCCGCGGTGCGGACCTGCTCCAGCAGCTCCGGCAGCTCCTCCACGCCGGGCTGCGGCACGTACTCCTCGCCGACCGTGTCGGAGGTGCGCAGCACGCCCAGCAGCCGGCGCATCTCGACCAGCGCCTGGCGTCCGGTGGAGGCGATCGTGCCGAGCGCCTCCTTGGCCTGCTGCGGCGAGTTGTCGAGGACGTACGCGGCGCCGTCGGCCTGGACGATCATGACGGAGACGTTGTGCGCGACCACGTCGTGCAGCTCGCGGGCGATCCGGGCCCGTTCGGCGGCGACCGCCACCTTGGACTGGGCGTCCCGCTCGCGCTCCAGCCGGGCGGCGCGGTCCTCCAGCTCGACCAGGTACGCCCGGCGCACCCGGGTGAGCCGGCCCCAGGCCCAGCACAGTACGAAGGGGGTGGTCATCATCGCGACGATCAGCAGGGTCTCGGCGATGCCGTACGCGCTGGTGACGACCTCCCCGGCGTCGTCCAGCCGGGTCTTCTCCGGGTGCAGCCGCCAGAACACCAGCGGTCCGGCGGCCAGCCCGGCGGCCAGCGCCAGCCGGGAGACCCAGGCGGAGCCGAACGCGGCGCCGGTGTAGGCGAAGACCAGGTAGGCGATGCTGGAGCCGCCCGGGTCGACGTTCAGCAGGACCTGGAGGACGCCGATGGCCGCGGCGGCGCAGACCGTGACGTCGGGGAAGCGGCGGCGGAAGACCATCAGCAGCGGCAGCAGCACGGCGACCGCGTAGTGCACGCCGAGCTGCGGCCCGTTCGGGGCGGAGCCGTCCGGGACGAGGCCGAAGAATGCGACGAGCGACGCCCAGATTGAGTCGACCACCATGGGGCGTCGGCGGAGCCAGGCGTTGAGTCGATGCACGGCTCAAGCCTAGGCAGTCGGGGGGTGCGTCCAGGTCCGCCGGGAGGGCGATCCGTCCTACTCCCTAGGTCGGAGACGCACCACCGGGCGAGCGGTGGAGGCGGTAGCGTCCACGCCCATGAGCTGGATGCGGTGGCGGCCCGCCATGGAACAGGCGCTGTACGACCCGGAGGACGGCTTCTACCGCAGGCCGGAGGGCCCCGCCGGGCACTTCCGCACCTCGGTGCACGCCTCCCCGCGGTACGCCGGGGCGGTGGCCCGCCTGCTGCTGGAGGTGGACGCGGCCCTGGGCCGTCCCCGAGAACTCGCCCTGGTGGACGTGGGGGCGGGTCGGGGTGAACTCCTGACGGGGGTGCTGGCCGCGCTGCCCGCCGAACCGGCCGCCCGGCTGCGCCCGTACGGCGTGGAGGTCGCGGACCGCCCGGCCGGGCTGCCGCCGGAGGTGGTGTGGACGGACGCGGTGCCGCGCGGGGTGACCGGGCTGCTGTTCGCCAACGAGTGGCTGGACAACGTGCCGCTGGACAGCGGCGAGGTGGACGAGGACGGGGTGCTCCGGTACGTCGAGGTGGACACCGCGACCGGGGCGGAGCGGCTCGGCGGGCCGGTGGACGCGGCCGACGCCGGGTGGGCCGACCGCTGGTGGCCGGTGCGCCGCCCCGGGGACCGGGTGGAGTTCGGCGCGCCCCGGGACGCCGCGTGGGCCTCGGCGGTCGGCGCGCTGGAGCGCGGGCTCGCGGTCGCCGTCGACTACGGCCACACCGCCGGGGCCCGCCCGCCGTTCGGGACGCTGGCGGGCTTCCGGGAGGGCCGCGAGGTGCGGCCGGTGCCGGACGGCTCCTGCGACGTGACCGCGCACGTGGCGCTGGACGCGGTGGCCGCTCCCGCCCTCCACAGCCTGTGGACGACGCAGCGGGAGGCGCTGCGGGCGCTCGGGGTGACCGGGGCCCGGCCGGCGCTCGCGCTGGCCTCCACCGATCCGGTGGCCTACCTGCGGGCGCTTGGCGGCGCGGGCGAGGGCGCCGAGCTGACCGACCCGGCCGGCCTCGGTGCGTTCGGCTGGCTCGCGCAGACCGTCCGCATGCCGGTACCGGCGAGCCTGGAGGGCCTGCCGGGATGGCAGACTCTGGGGTCATGAGGGAGACCACGGTCGGCATCGGGGCGGGAGCCGAGAACTTCGCGGACGGGGCGGGCAGCACCGACATGGTGCTCAACATCGGCCCGCAGCACCCCGCCACCCACGGCGTGCTGCGCCTGAAGCTGGTGCTGGACGGCGAGCGGATCGTGACCGCCGAGCCGGTGATCGGCTACATGCACCGGGGGGCCGAGAAGCTCTTCGAGGCCCGGGACTACCGGCAGATCATCATGCTGGCCAACCGGCACGACTGGCTCTCCGCCTTCTCCAACGAGCTGGGCGTGGTGCTGGGCGTCGAGCGGATGCTCGGCATGGAGGTCCCCGAGCGGGCGGTGTGGATCCGCACCCTGCTCGCCGAGCTGAACCGGGTGCTCAACCACCTGATGTTCCTCGGCTCCTACCCGCTGGAGCTGGGCGGGATCACCCCGATCTTCCACGCCTTCACCGGCCGCGAGGACCTCCAGCACGTCCTGGAGGAGGCCTCCGGCGGCCGGATGCACTACATGTTCAACCGGGTCGGCGGCCTCAAGGAGGACCTCCCGGCCGGCTGGCTCGGCCGGGTCCGCGCCGCCGTCGCGGTGGTCCGCTCCCAGCTGCCGGTCTTCGAGGACCTCGTGCTCGGCAACGAGATCTTCCGGATCCGCACCGCCGGCGTCGGCGTGCTCACCCGCGAGCAGGCCGAGGCGTACGGGGTCAGCGGTCCGATCGCCCGGGCCAGCGGCCTCGACCTCGACCTGCGCCGCGACGAGCCCTACCTCGCGTACGACTCCGAGGAGCTGCGGCAGGTGCTGACCGTGGTCACCCGTGAGGAGGGCGACTGCCTGGCCCGCTTCGAGTGCCTGCTGGAGCAGACGGTCAACTCGCTGGACCTGGCCGACGCCTGCCTCGACAAGCTCGCCGACCTGCCGCCCGGCCCGGTCAACCTGCGGCTGCCCAAGGTCCTCAAGGCCCCCGAGGGCAGCACCTACGCCTGGACCGAGAACCCGCTCGGCATCAACGGCTACTACCTGGTCTCGCGCGGCGACAAGACGCCGTGGCGGCTCAAGCTGCGCTCGGCCTCGTTCAACAACATCCAGGCCCTGACCGAACTGCTGCCCGGCACCCTGGTCGCCGACATGGTGGCGATCCTCGGCTCGATGTTCTTCGTGGTCGGCGACATCGACAAGTAGCCGCCGACGGGCGGCTGCCGACCGGGCCGGCCCCGCGCCCTACGGCTTCGGCTTCCTCCGCGGCGGGTCGGCCGGGTGCGGGGCCACCTTGCGGTCGCCCTTGGTGGCGATCCGCTGCTCGCACAGGTCGGCCAGCACCTTGTACGCGGCCTTGCCCATCAGCTCGGTCAGCTCCGGGCGGTAGCTGACGTACACCGGGTCCGGGCCCTGGTGCGCCTCCGGACTTCCGGTGCACCACCAGTGCAGGTCGTGGCCGCCCGGGCCCCAGCCGCGGCGGTCGTACTCGCCGATGGTGACCTGCAGGTAGCGGGTGTCGTCCGGGCGGTCGATCCACTCGTACGTGCGGCGCACCGGCAGCTGCCAGCACACGTCCGGCTTGGTCTCCAGCGGCTCCCGGCCCTCCTTCAGGGCGAGGGTGTGCAGGGCGCAGCCGGCGCCGCCCGGGAAGTCGGGGCTGTTGAGGAACAGGCAGGCGCCGTTGACCCGGCGGGTCTGGCGGTCGCCGTCCTCGTCGAGCATGGTGATGCCGCCGTCGACCTTGATCCGGCCCTTGGCGTCGGTGCCGTGCGCGTGGTTCTCCCACAGCTCCGGGGTGAGCCGGGCGGCGTGGCCGATCACGCGCTGCTCGTCGTCCTCGTCCGAGTAGTGCGCGCCGAGCGTGCAGCAGCCGTCGGAGGCCCCGCGGCCCTCCCGGATGCCGTGGCAGCCCTTGCCGAAGATGCAGCTCCAGCGGGAGGTGAGCCAGGTGAGGTCGCAGCGGAAGACCTGCTCCTCGTCGTCCGGATCGGGGAACTCGACCCAGGCGCGCGGGAAGTCGAGCGGGACCTCGGTCCGCAGGACGGGCATGGCCAGCTCGACCGGGTTCGACCCGGCTCCGGCCTTCTTCTGCTTGGGGGTCTCTGCTGCTGCCACTCGGCAAGGGTAGAGCCTCCGGGCCGGTTCGAACCGCCCCTGCGCAGGGCATTTGCCCCGAATTCACCGGCGGCGGCCGGGCGGGCACCGGGTGCGTACGGGTGGTGGCCCGGCGTGAAGGCCGGGTGAAGAGGTCGGTGCGGCCGGTGGGCGGGTCGGACGGCGGGCCTAGGATGGCGCAGATCGGCTACGGGGAGGTACGGGGAATGGCCGGCGGTAGTAGTGGCAACAGCGGTGCGGGCGGTGCGGAGTTCACCATCAAGCCGTGGGAAGTGCACGGCGAGGGGCGGGAGTTCGAGAAGATCTCGGCGGACTGGGCGCGGGCCGCGGCGGCCCTGGAGCAGAAGCTCGCCGCCCTCGGCACCCCGTGGGGGCTGGACCGGCCGGGCAGCGCCTTCGCCGCCGCGTACCGGGAGGCGCAGGGCTCGCTGCTCGGCGGCCTGAACGGGCTCGGCGGCCGGCTCGGCCACGTCGGGGCGGGCCTGCACGCGATGGCCGAGCGGACCGCCGACGCCGACACCACCGCCGCGGCCGGGTTCGGCGCGGTGGCGACCCCCGGGACGCCGCGCGCCGTCCCCGGGAGCACGGCGGTCTGACACCGCCCGCGGTTCCACCACGTTTCCAGCATCAGCGTTTCGAAGGGGGAGGGCGCGTGTCTAGGAAGCTGCCCGAGGAATTGGCACCCGTACTGGCCCGGACCGGCCGCCAGTGGCCGCAGGCCGACGAGGACGGGCTGCGCCGGGCCGGCGCACTGTGGCGGGAGTTCGGGGTCGAGGCCGAGCGCCTCGGCAAGCGCGGCGGGGATTCCGTCCGGCGCATCACCGGCGAGAACTCCGGCCGTGCGGTGGAGGCCTTCGGCGAGTACTGGCGGGCGTTCAGCGGCAGCGGACGCGGCCACCTGGACGATGCGCACAGCGCGGCCGGACTGGTCGCCGGGGCCTTCGACAAGGCGGCCGGCGCGGTCGAGAGCTGCAAGGCCGACATCGTCGCCGCCCTCACCGAACTGGCCGCGGACCTGAAGCAGGCCGAGGAGATGGCGGCGAAGGCCAAGGCGGCCGCCGCCGCCGTCGCGGACGCCGCCGGGCGCGGCGAATCCGGGGGCATCCTCGGCGGACTGCGCAAGCAGGTCGGCTCGGCCGCCGCGGGCGTTCAGCACGCCGCCGGCGAGAAGGTCGCCGAGGTGATGGCGGCGGTCGCCGTGGAGGCCGCCCGGCTGAAGATCGGCGGCCTGCTCGACGAGCTCGGCCGGGCCATGAAGGACGGCCTCGGGACGGCGCTCAAGGAGCCCGCGGTCGTCACCCTGCTGCGGCTGGCCCCCGCGGCCGGACCGGGCGGCGCGGCCGGCGGCGTGCACAACGCCTCCTTCCAGCGCGGGCCCGGCGGCGCCTTCGACCCGGTCGCCGCCGGACTGCCCGCCGCGCTCGCCGAGCCCGGGGTGCTGTCCGCCGACGGCACCGGCCTCGCGGTCGTGGTCGGCCAGGACGGCAAGCCGGTGGTCGGCGTGCCCGGGCTGGCGGTGAAGCTCGACGAGCAGGGGCAGCCGGTCCTCGGCGAGGACGGCCGGCCGGTGATCGTCCGGGCCGACGGCACCCCGGTGGAGGACGCCGAGGGCCTGCTCGTGGTGGCGGGTCCGGACGGCGCCCCGGTGGTCGGGGTCGCCGACCTGGCGGTCAAGGTCGACCGGGACGGCGAGGTGGTTCTCGGCAAGGACGGCCTGCCGGTGCTGACCGACAAGGACGGCAAGGAGGTCAGCGGCCTGCCGCTGGGCGAGCCCGGCCGACCCGGCGGCAGGGACGGCCTGCCCGGCGGCCCGCACACCGGGGCGGACCTGAACGGCGACGGGAAGCCCGACGGCGGCAAGGACGGCCTGCCGGTCGGCCCCGACGGGAAGCCGGTCACCGCCCCGGACGCCGCCGCAGGGACGGGCCCGGCCGCGCCCGGGGCCACCGGTCCGGCGGGCGCCGGGCCGGAGCCGGCCGACCTCCAGCTGAAGACCGGACCGGTCACCGTCGCCGCCGACCTCGACGGCGGCCGGGGCGGCGACCAGGGCGGGCGCGGCGACCACGACGGCCGCGGCGACCAGGGCGGCGCGCCGGAGGCCCCCGCACGCCAGGACGGCCCGGCCCGCCCGCAGGCCGCCGAGCAGCGCGGCGGCGGCCACGGCGGCGGCCCGTCCGGCGCCGCCGCCGGCTGGGCCCCGGCGCCCGCCGAGGCCGCCTCCACCCCCGCCCCCGCGCCCGTGCACAGCGGCGGCTCGGGCGGCGGCCACGTGTCCGTCCGCACCGACTCGGTGCTGGCACCGCCCGCCCCCGAGACGGTCACCGGACCGGTGCACCAGACGGGCGGCGGCCACCAGAACAGCCCCAACCACGGCCCGTCCGCGCCCGCTCCCACCGGTCCCGTCCCCACCGGGCCGGTGCCGACCGGCCCGGTCCACGCGGGCCCGGTCGGCGGTGGCGGCACCCCGCAGGCCGGCCCGGCGCCGTACGCCGGCGGACCGACGGGCTCCGGCCCGGTCGCCGCGCCCGGCGCCGCCGCGGGCAGCGCCCTGCCCGGCCAGGCGGTCGGCGCGCAGCCGGGCCAGCAGCCCGGCCAGGCGGGCCAGGCCGGCCAGCCCGGTGCGGCCCATGGCGGCCCGCGCGCGGTCGCCGGACCCGGCCAGTCCGGGCCCGCCCTGCCGCACCCGGTCACCCTGCCCGGACCCTCGCCCACCCCGCCGCCGCCCGCCGCGGCCCCGGTGTTCGCGCCCGCCCCGGCCCGCCCGGACCACGGCGCGACCGACGGCCGGGGCCGCCGCCTCGACGGCGGCGAGTCCACCGCCGCCTGGGGCGTCGCCCCGGTCGCCACCGCCCACGCGCTCGCCCTGCAGCTCGCGCTCCGCTCGCTGCGCCGCGGCGCCGAGCCGGAGCAGGAGCCGGTCCGGCTGCGGACCATCGCCGACAGCCGCCCGTACGGCCTGCCCGGCGGGCTCGGCCCGGTCGACCCGGAGCACCAGGCGGAGGTGGAGCGGAGGGTCCCGCGGGACGCCGACGGCCTGCCGCTGCGCCACCCCGACCCGGCCGCCGGCGGCTGGGCCGAGGCGCTCAACGCCGGGGGCTGCCGCGAGCCCGGCCGGGCCAACAACAGCCTGGAGATCGCGCTCTCCGCGGTCGACACCTACACCGGCCGGCCCACCTGCGCGGCCCCCCGGATCCCCACCGAGGGCGATCCGGGCGAGCGCGGCGGACGCGACCGGGCCGAGCGCGAACTCGGCGCGCCGTTCCGCGACCTCGGGGACGGCGGCGACGCCTACGGCCGGCTCAGCGGGGAGCTGCGGCGGGCCGGCCACGGCGCCCAGGCCGTGCTGCTCACCCTGGACGGCTTCGGCCGCCCGCACGCCTGGAACGCCGTCAACCACAAGGACACCGTCACCTACCTGGACCACCAGACCGGCCGCCGCGGCGACGCCCCGCTGCACCCCGCGGAGTCCGGCCTCTGGGCCATCGCCCTGGCCCCCGACGGCCGTCCGCTCGACCTCGCCCGGTGACCGGCCGGGCCCGCCGGACGCTCCCGGCGGGCCCGCCCGCAACCGCCGGACACCGGCGGGGCGTCCGGCCC
>NZ_JBSGXP010000099.1:0-32816 GCF_053610105.1 Kitasatospora sp. NPDC054939
ACCGGCGCCCGGCCCGCCGCTGCCGCGGGGAAGCAGCGGCGGTCCGGGGCATCCGCACCGCAGGAAGCCCCGACCGCCGCACGGTGCCGCCCCGCTACCCGGCCCCGCCGCCGGTGGCGGGCAGCGGTTCCCCGTGCGTCGCGGCCCCGTCCGGAGCCCCGTCCGGCGCTTCGTCCGGGGTCGCGCCCGGGACCGCCGGTTCGCGCAGCGGGCGCAGCAGGAGGAGGCCGAGGAGGGGCAGGGCGATCAGCGGCAGCAGGGCCGTCCGCAGCGAGGCGGCGTCGGCCAGGGCGCCGATCAGCGGTCCGGCGACGCCGCCCGCGCTCACGGCCAGCCCCAGGGTCACGCCGCTCGCGGTGCCGATCCGTCCGGGCAGGTAGTCCTGGCCCAGCGTCACATGCAGCGAGAACGGCACGTACAGGCCCATCGACGTGAGCGCCACGCACAGGTGGAACGCCCACCCGGGGGCGAACACCACCCCGGCCACCGCCGGCGCGGCCAGCGCGTACGACCACCGCACCACCGGCAGCCGCCCGTGGCGCGCGGCGAGCCGCCCGCCCAGCACGGTGCCCACGGCGCCGCCCAGGTAGAGGACGAACAGGGCCGCCGTACCCGCGAGTTCACCGCCACCGGTGCGCTCGCGGGCGTACAGGGCGACGAAGGTGCTCAGACCGACGAAGACGATCGAACGGCAGACGATCGCACCGGACAGCAGCCCGAAGGACGCCCAGTCGTTCCGGCCGCCACCGCCACCGCCACCGCTGTCTCCGCCGCCCCTGCCCGCGGTCGCCGGGGCCGGGCCGGCGGAGACCTCGCGCAGGGCCCGCACCGAGAGCGCCGCGCCGAGCAGGGCGGGTGCCAGCAGCAGCGGGGTGGCCCGCAGCCCGCCCAGCGCGACGACCGCGGCGACCGCCGGGGGAGCGGTGGCGAAGCCGAGGTTGCCGCCGAGCGAGTACCAGCCCATCGCGGTGTGGCTGCCCCGGCTCGCCAGCCGGGCGAGCCGCGCCCCCTCGGGGTGGTAGGCCGCCACACCGAGCCCCGAGAGGGCGACGGCCGCCAGCGTCAGCGCGTACGGGCCGCCCGCGCCGGCCAGCGCGGTCCCGGCCCCCGCCAGCAGCGTGGACACCGGCAGCAGCCACGGCAGGGGCCGGCGGTCGGTGAGCGCCCCGAACAGCGGCTGCACCACCGACGACAGCAGCGAGGCGGCGAGTACGAGACCGGAGGCCGCGGCGTAGCCGTAGGCGCGCTCGGCGACGAAGTACGGCACCAGTGCGGCGACGGCGCCCTGGTGGACGTCCACGCAGGCGTGCCCGACGGCGAGCCGGGCGACGGGGCCGCGGCCGTCCGGGCGGGAGGGGGAGGGGTTCTTCGACACCCGCCCATCGTCATCCGGCCGACCGGCGGCGTACTTCCAATAAAGTGCCGGTTCATGCCGGAAATCCGCCATACCCCCACGGCGCCCACCGACACCCGCCTGCTCGGCCCGGGCGGGCGCATCGACGCCCACCGCCACGACGACCACCAGATCGTCTACGCGGGCTCCGGCGTCGTCGCCGTCACCACCGACGCCGGCACCTGGTTCGCCCCCGGCACCCGTGCCCTGTGGATCCCGGCCGGCTGCGTCCACGCCCACCGCGCCCACGGCCGGCTCGCGCTGCACCTGCTCGGCCTGCCCGCCGATACCAACCCGCTCGGCCTCGACGCACCCACCGTGCTCACCGTCGGGCCGCTGCTGCGCGAGCTGATCCTCGCCTACACCGGCGGCCCGCACACCGGGACGCCCGAACGGGACCGGCTGCGCGCCGTCCTGCTCGACCAGCTGCGCGCCTCGCCCCGGCAGCCCGCCCGGCTGCCCGCGCCCACCGACGACCGGCTGGCCGCCGTCTGCGCACTGCTCCACGCGGACCCGGCCGACCCCCGCACCCTCGCGCAGCTCGCCGCCGCCACCGGGGCCGGCGAACGCACCCTCAGCCGGCTGTTCCGCGGCGAACTCGGCATGACCTTCCCCCAGTGGCGCACCCAGCTGCGCCTCTACCACGCGCTGCGGCTGCTCGCCGACGGCCTGCCCGTCACCACCGTCGCCCACCGCTGCGGCTGGTCCTCCGCCAGCGCCTTCATCGACGTCTTCCGCCGGGCCTACGGCCACACCCCGGGCGCCCACCAGCGGCAGCCCTGAGCGGCAGCCCTGAGCGGTGGGGGCGAACCCTCCTGGCGGTCCGTTCGCACGGGATCGAATTCGGCCCGTTCACCCCGGGCGTCCGGGAATCTCCCGGGTTGCTCCGGGCCCTCGGACGGCGGCAGGATGACAGGCCCGGAAGGCGCCCGCGGCTGCGCCAACCGCGCCCGCCCCCGCGCGAGTTCGGCCGCCCGCCGCCCCGCAGGCCGGCCCCGCGCACCGAGCCCGAAGGAGCCCCATGGCCCACCCCGCCGGCGACCTCGACCCGGACACCGGGGCCGCGCCCGAGCCCGCCCCCGAGCCCGTCCCCGACGCCGAGCTGGCGGGCTTCCTCGCGGTGCACGCCGCCCCCGCCGCCTGCGTGGACGCCCTGATCCGCGACGAGCGGGGCCGAGTGCTGATCGTCGACCCCGTCTACAAGTCCGGCTGGGACCTCCCGGGCGGGATGGTGGAGGACGAGGAACCCGCCGACGCGCTCGTCCGGGAACTGCACGAGGAGCTGGGACTGACCGCCCGGGTCGGCCGCCTGCTGGTCGTCGACAGCATCCCGGCCGCCCGCTGGGGCCGGACCGTCCTGTCCCTGATCCACGCCGCCCACCGCGAGCCGCCGCTCGCCGACGCCGCCGACCTGCTGCTCCAGCACAGCGAGATCCGCGCGGCCCGCTTCGTCGACGAAGCGGAGGCGCTCGCCCTGCTGGCGGCCCCGGTCGCCGCCCGCCTGGCGCACGCCGTCGAGGCGGAGCGCGGCGCGCACACCGCCGTCCTGCGCGACGGGCGGCGCGTACCGATGCCCGCGGTCGACCACTACCGGCAGCTGCCCGCGCCGATGGCCGCCGCCACCGTGCTGGTACGGGACACCGCCGGCCGGGTGCTCGTCCTCGAACCCGGCTACAAGGACCACCTGGAACTGCCCGGCGGCATGGTGGAGGCGCACGAGGCGCCGCGCCAGGCCGCCGGCCGCGAACTCGCCGAGGAACTCGGCCTGGACATCCCGGTCGGCCGGCTGCTGGTCGTCGACAGCATCCCGGCCGCCCTCGCCCGCCACGGCCGCGCCCTCACCTGCCACGTCTACGACCTCCCCCCGCTGCCGCCCGAGCGGGCGGGGGCGCTCAGCTTCCCCGACGGGGAGATCCGCTCCGCCCAGTGGCTCGACCCGAAGGAGGCCTGCCGACGCCTCCCCGCCATGCTGGCCGAACGGGTGGAGGCCGGCCTGCGCGCGCTGCAGGACGGCACCGTCGTGGAGATCGACCGCTGCTGAGCCCCTGCCGCTCGGTACGGGGCCCGGTCCCCGCCGCCGACCCCGCTCCCGCCGCCTGCCGGACCGCACCCGACGGTTCTTCATCCGGGCGACGGACGGCTGTGGCGTTCCGGTGCTCCGGGCCCGGCGGGGGGTACGGTGGGGCCCGCTGCCGGAGGACCGGCTGTCACGGGCCCGGTCCGGCTTTGGGGGTCAGCCTTGGAGGAAACCGGCACGCTCGCCGCGTCCGCCACCGAAACGGCGTGCCTGGCCCTGGAACGCGCCCGGGCGCTGGTCGCCCCGCAGGTGCGCCGGGTGGTCGACCGGCTGCCCGCGGAACTGCGCCACGTGGCGGGCTGCCACTTCGGCTGGTGGGACGTGACGGGCCGGCCGCTGGACGGCGCCGCCGGCAAGGGGCTGCGCCCGGCCCTCGTCCTGCTCTGCTGCGAGGCCCTGGGCGGACCGGCCGCCGCCGGGGTCGCCGCCGCGGTCGCGGTGGAGCTGGTGCACAACGCCTCGCTGCTGCACGACGACATCATCGACGGCGACCGCACCCGCCGCGGCCGGCCGGCCGTGTGGGACGTCTTCGGGACGGCCGGCGGGATCCTGGCCGGGGACGCCCTGTTCTTCCTCGCGGTCGAGGTGATCGCCGAGGCGCCCGAGCCCCTGGGCCGTGCCGGCGTACGGCACCTGACGGCCACCGTGCAGGACCTGATCGGCGGCGAGTGGACGGACACCCAGCTGGAGCGCCGGGCCGCCGTGTCGCTGGAGGAGAGCGCCGCCACCGCGGCCGGGAAGACCGGCTCGCTGTTCGCGGCGGCCTGCGGCCTGGGTGCGCTGGCCGGGGCGGGCGGCGCCGAGCGGGTGGAACGGATGCGGGAGTTCGGCTCCCACCTGGGCATGGCCTTCCAGCTCACCGACGACCTCCTCGGGATCTGGGGCGACCCGAAGCGCACCGGCAAGCCCGCCTGGTCCGACCTGGCGGCCCGCAAGAAGTCCCTGCCCGTGGCCGCCGCCCTGGCCGCGGACGGCCCGGAGGCCGCCGAACTGGGCCGGCTCTACCGCGCCCGCAGCGCCCCGTCCGGTACCGACCTGGCCCGGATGGCCGCGCTGACGGAGGCGGCCGGCGGACGGGCCTGGGCCGAGTGCCAGGCCCGCCGCCACACCGATCTGGCCCTCGCCGCCCTCGCCGCGGCCGATCCCGAACCCGCTCCGGCCGCCGGGCTGACCGCCCTCGCCGAGCTGATCCTCACCCGCTCCCACTGACCCGTGCCCGGGCAGGCCCGTACACTTCCGCCGGCGGCCACCGGCCCCGACGGGCCTATCCTGTGCGACGACCGTGACGGTGACGACCGCCGTGGAGCCGTGGAGCGGTGACGGCATGGCAGGACAGGCGGGCGGCCGCGGGGCCGCAGAGGGGGGGACCGCAGTGCCCGGAGCGCGGCCGCCCGGGGGACTCCCCGCCGCACGGACCACCACCGCCGTCACCGCCGTCACCGCTGCCGCCGCTACCGCCGCCGCGGCGGCGCCGTCCCGGCCCGGCTGGCGCGGCCGTACGGAGCTGCAACCCGGCTGGCTGGCCTTCACCGGAGCGCCCGGCGGCACCGATCCGCACGCTCACGCCGCCGTCCAGGTCCTGATCGTCACCGACGGCGTGGTGGAGCTGACCGACCGGTACCAGGACCGGCGGGCGGTGGCGGCGGCGATCGTCCCCACCCGCGTCCGGCACGCCCTGCACGCCCGGCCGGGCGCCCGGGCCACCATGCTCTACCTCGACCCCGACGGCGGCGCCGGCCGCTTCCTGGCCGCGCAACTCACCGGACCGGACCGCGACCGGGTCACCGGGTGGGAGGCTGCCGCCCGCGCCCTGCTGCCGCCCGCCGCTGCCGCCGGGACACTCGGGGCCGCCGGGGCCGCCGGGGTCGATCCGGCCGGGCTGGTACGCGGCTGGAGCGAGCCCGGTCCGACCGGCGCCCGGCACCCGGCCCTCCGGCACGCCCTGGACGCGCTGCCCGGGCTGCTGCACGGGCCGGTCCGGCTCACCGACCTCGCCGCCGCGGCCGGGATCTCCGCCAGCCGCCTCGGGCACCTGTTCGCCGCGGAGCTGGCCCTGCCGTTCCCCGCCCACCTGCGCTGGGCCCGGCTGCGCCGCGCGATCGCGCTGGCGGCGGACGGCGCCGGGCTCACCGAGGCCGCGCACGGGGCGGGCTTCGCCGACAGCTCCCATCTCACCCGGGTCACCCGGGAGATGTTCGGCCTGGCCCCCTCGCGCCTGCTCGCCGCGCTCTCCTCCGCCCCCGCCTGATCCCCGTCCGGCGCCGGCGGTCGGGCGCCCCCGGGTCAGCGGATCCGTCCAAGCCTGCGGGGCCCCGGCCCGGCCAGTCTGGACGGCATGTACCGCACCGTGATCCGTTACGGCTACGCGCCGTTCATGCTCCTCGGCGTCAACGGCGCCGCCATCGCCCTGGCCGCGGCCGGGGCCCCGAAACCGTGGCTGCTCGGCCTGCTGCTGGTGGCCGTCGGCTGCTCCTTCGCCGCCGAGCGGCTGCTGCCCTACGAGGACGACTGGAACAGCCCGCTGGGCGGCGACGACCGGCGGGACGTCGCGCACGCCTTCGTCAACGAGAGCCTGCTGCTGGCCGGGGTCGCCGTCGTCCCGCTGCTCGCCGGGGCGTTGACCGTGGCGGAACTCTGGCCCGGGTCCTGGCCGTTCGTCCTCCAGGTGCTGGCCGCCGTGCTGGTCGCCGACCTCGGCACCACGCTGGTCCACTACGCCAGCCACCGGATCGGCGCGCTGTGGCGGTTCCACGCCGTCCACCACTCCGTGAAGCGCTTCTACGGCCTCAACGGGCTGATGAAGCACCCGCTGCACCAGACCCTGGAGACGGTCGCCGGGGTGCTCCCGCTGCTGCTCGTCGGCATGCCGGTCGGCGTGGCCTCGGTGCTCGCCCTGGCGGTGGCGGTCCAACTGATGCTGCAGCACTCCAATGCCGACTACCGGGTCGGCCCGCTGAAGTACGTGCTGGCGCTGAACGAGGGCCACCGCTTCCACCACCTCAAGTGGGCCGGGATCGGGGACGTCAACTTCGGCCTGTTCACGCTCCTCTGGGACCACCTGCTCGGCACCTTCAGCTACGATCCGGCCCGCCGGTTCTCCTCCGAGCAGCTCGGCATGGCCGCCAAGCCGGACTACCCCGTCGGCTACCTGGCCCAACTGGCCGAGCCCTTCCGCCCTTCCGGCTCCTGCCACATCGGCCCGTCGGCCGGGCCCGCCGAGTCGGTGACCGCCGCGGACCACCGCACCGGCGTCCACTGACCGCCTGCTTCCACCCGCCCCCGCCTCCCGGGCGGCCACCGCCCGCGCCACGGCGCACCGGTGGCCGCCCGGCCGGGGACGTCTCACCCCAGGGCGCGGGCCCGGCGGAAGCGGGCGCCCAGCTCGCCGGGCGGGACGAGCGGGGTCGGGTAGTCGGGTGCGAGCAGCCAGGGGCGGTGCACCGTCGGGCCCGGCAGGTGGGCGATCTCGGGCACCCAGCGGCGCACGTACGCGCCCTGCGGGTCGTAGCGGTCGGCCTGGAGCAGCGGGTTGAGCACCCGGTTGGGCCGGGTGTCGGTTCCGGTGCCGGCCATCCACTGCCAGTTCAGCTGGTTGTTGGCGACGTCGCCGTCGACCAGCAGGGAGAGGAAGTGCCGGGCGCCGATCCGCCAGTCCAGGTACAGCGACTTGGTGAGGAAGCTCGCGGTGAGCAGCCGGGCGCGGTTGTGCATCCAGCCCTCGTGGGCGAGTTGGCGCATCCCCGCGTCGACGATCGGGTAGCCGGTGCGGCCCTGGCGCCAGGCCTCCGCCTCGCGCTCGTCGTGGTGCCAGTGGTCGTCCCGGGACCGGTAGTCCTGCCGGGCGGCGTCGGGGCGCGCGGCGAGCACCTGGTGGTGGAAGTCCCGCCAGGCCAGCTGCCGGACGAACGCCTCCGCCCCCGCGCCGCCGTGCGCCCGGGCGAGCGAGGCGAGTTCGGACGGGGAGAGGCAGCCGAAGTGCAGGTACGGGGAGAGCCGGGAGGTGCCGTCGGCGGCGAGGGCGTCGTGCAGGTCGGCGTAGGCGTCGACGTCCCAGCGCTGCCACTGCGCCCGGGCGGCGCTCTCGCCCCCGGGCGGCAGGGCGGGGGAGACCGGCTCCGCGGTCGGCAGGGGTTCGCCGCCGATGCCGTCCGGGGTGCTGAGGGTGTGCGGGGCGGGCAGCACGGTGCGGCGCGGGGCGTGCTGCCAGGCGCGGTGGTACGGGGTGAAGACGGCGTAGTGGTCGCGGCCGGCGGGGGTGACCAGCCCGGCCGGGACGACGGTCAGCGAGGCGTCGTGGACCAGCAGCCGGCGGCCCAGCAGGGCGCGCAGCCGGGTCTCGCGGTGCCGGGCGAAGGCGCTGACGCCCGCGGCGACGTGCACCAGGCCGGCGTCGGCCTCGGCGGCCACCCGGGCGGCCTGTTCGGCGGCGTCGCCGTGGCGGACGATCAGGCGGGAGCCGATCCGGCGCAGCGCGGCGTCCAGGTCGGCGAGGCAGTCGGCGAGGAAGGCCCGCCGGTTGGGGGCGGCGAAGCCGGCCGCCTCGACGGCGGGGTCGAGCACGAACAGCGGCACGACCCGGTCGGCGGACCACTGGGCGGCGTGCAGCACGGGGTTGTCGTGCAGACGGAGGTCCTGGGTGAACAGGGCGACGGAGACGGTCATCGGGGCGGCCTCGTGGGGCTGGTGCGGTCGGGTTCATCGGGTACGGGCGCGGGCGCGGGCGCGGCAGCGGCACCGGGCCGCCCGGACGGTGCCCGGGCCGGCGCCACCCCGCGGGTCAGCAGCAGGTGGTGGACGTCCAGGTAGCCGGAGCGGAACCCGGCCTCGGAGTACGCGAGGTAGAACTCCCACATCCGCCGGAAGACCGGGTCGAAGCCCAACGCGGCGACCTGCGCGTCCTGTTCGGCGAAGCGCTCGCGCCACAGCCGCAGCGTCTCGGCGTAGTGCGGCCCGTACGCCCCGGCGGTGGCCACCCGCAGCCCGGTGTGGGCGGCCGCGGCCTCGGCGACCGCCCGTACGGACGGGATCTGCCCGCCCGGGAACACGTACTTGAGGATCCAGGTGTAGGTGCCGCAGCTGGCGAGCATCCGCTCGTGCGGCATGGTGATCGCCTGCAGCGCGACCCGGCCGCCGGGGGCCAGCACCCGGTCCAGGGTGCGGAGGTACTCCGGCCAGAACGGCCGTCCGACCGCCTCGATCATCTCCACGCTGACCACGGCGTCGTACCTCCCCTGCACTGCGCGGTAGTCGCAGAGCCGGACCTCGGCCCGTCCGGACTGTCCGGCCGCGGCGATCCGGCGGCGGGCCAGGGCGAGCTGTTCCGCGGAGAGGGTGACGCTGAGGACCCGGGCGCCGCGGGCGGCCGCGCGCAGGGCGAGCTCCCCCCAGCCGGTGCCGAGCTCCAGCAGCCGGGTGCCGGGGCCGACCCGGGCGAGGTCGAGCAGCCGGTCGATCTTGCGGTGCTGCGCGGCGGGCAGTCCCGCCCGGTCGGCGCGCGGCCGGCCGTCGGTGCCGAACGGGAAGACCGCGGCGGAGTAGCTGAGGGTCGGGTCGAGGAAGAGCGCGAACAGGTCGTTGGACAGGTCGTAGTGGCGGTGGACGTTGCGCCGGGCGTTGTCGGCCGTCTGCCGTTCGGCGGCCGGCGGGCGCCGGAGGCAGAACCGGCGCAGCCACTGCGTCCCGGGTGGCACCAGGGTCTCGGGCGCGGCGGCCAGCGCCGTGAGCAGGGCGACGAGGTCGGGGCTGTCCCAGTCACCGGCCTGGTAGGACTCGCCGAAGCCGATCAGGCCGTCCGCGGCGATCCGGTGCAGGAAGTCCTGCGGCCGGTGCAGCCGCAGCACGGGCGCGCCGGGCGGGGCGGAAGCGCCCGGCAACAGCGGTAGGCCGCCCGGGAGTTCGACGTGCAGGCCGCGCCGGACGGCGGCCCGCCGCAGCAGCCGCCCGACGGCTGCGGCGCGCAGCGGGACGCTCGGCACCCGGGCGACGTCCGGCCAGCGGGCGGCGTCGACGGCCGGGGCCGGCGGGGCGGTCGGATCGGCCTGCGTGGTCATGCGGTGGGGACCTCTCCGGTGCGGGCGGGCCGATCGGCCGCCGGGTGGTGCGGTGTTGAGTCGGGACGGGGGCGTGCGGCGGGCGCCGGGCCGTGCGCTCCGGTGGCCGGGCGGGGGTGGACGGGCAGGCCGCGCAGCAGCAGGCGGAGGCCCTGGTAGCGGATGTGCAGGCTGACGGCGAGGGTGGCGAACGGGTGGGCGAGCGCCGCCCGCAGCAGCGCGGCGGGCCCGGCCGGGCGGCCGGTGCCGTGCACGGTGGCGGTGAACACCCGGCCGCCGGGACGCTCCAGGTGGACGGCCAGGTGCAGGCGCGCGCCGGGTTCGGGCAGCGACATCCGGTAGCGGCCGTCGACCGGGAAGAACGGCGAGACGTAGAACTCCTTGGCGGTCTCCGCCCGCCCGGCGGCGTCCGGGTGCAGCAGGTAGCGGTACCGGCCGCCGTAGGTGTTGTGGACCTCGGCGACGGTGCAGAGCGGCCGGCCGGACGGGTCGTGGCACCAGTAGACGGTCAGCGGGTTGAACACGTGCCCGAGCGAGCGGGCCTGGGTGAGCATCAGCACCCGGCCGCCGTCGAGCCGGACGCCGTGGGCGGCGAGGTGGCGCTCCAGGCTGCGGCGGATCGCGGGGCCGGGGGCGGCGCCGGCTGTGCGGCCCGGGTACTGCCCGTCGGTGGCCGCGGCGTGGTCGCGGTACCGGAAGCCGGCCAGCACCCGGAGCGGCCACGGCACCGGCGGCAGCCGGTCCAGGTCCACCAGCCACAGGTAGCCGCGGTGCCGGAAGGCGTGCCGCAGCGGCGCGGTGCGCACATGGGTGGTCCGGGTCTCGTACAGCACCGCGCCCCAGGGACCGGGCAGCGGCCGGCCGGCGAACGGGGGGGCGCCGGGCCCCGCCGTCGGCCGGTCCGTGCGGTACGCGCTCACGACGCCCCCACCCCGAGCAGGGTGCGGGCGGCCCGCAGGCCGGACCGGCAGCCGTCCTCGTGGAAGCCCCAGCCGTGGTACGCGCCGGCGAACGCGGTGCGCCCGGTGGCGAGTTCGGGCAGCCGGCGCTGTGCGGCGAGCGTCCGTGCGGTGTACACGGGGTGCTCGTAGACGGTGCGCGAGACCACCAGCTCGGCGGGCAC
The DNA here is from genome assembly GCF_053610105.1 of Kitasatospora sp. NPDC054939. Lineage (NCBI taxonomy): Bacteria > Bacillati > Actinomycetota > Actinomycetes > Kitasatosporales > Streptomycetaceae > Kitasatospora > Kitasatospora sp. NPDC054939. The sequence goes on from NZ_JBSGXP010000099.1 coordinate 10,644, forward strand.
CGGCCGGTGGCGGTCCTCGTTGAGGGTGACCAGGTAGTCGTCGGCGCACTCCAGCCGCAGCAGCCGGTTGAGGTGGTAGCTGACCCGGACCCGGTCGGCCGGCCCCGTGCAGTCGGGCATCCGGTAGTTCCAGGAGGCGCGCGCCCGCACCGCACCCGGCAGGAGGGAGGCGTCGCGGTGCAGTACGGTCGGGTTCCGCGTGTACGTGAAGGCGCCGAGGACCGCGCGCTCGGCCGCGGTGGGGTCGGCCAGCAGGCGCAGCGCCTGGTCGGCGTGGGTGGCGACCACCACGGCGTCGGCCGCGGTGCTCCGCCCGTCGGCGGTGACCACGGTGACCCCGTCGGGGTGGCGGCGCACGGCACGGACCGGCGCCTGCCGGTGCACGGCGGCGATCCGCTCGGCGATCCGCTCCACATAGCTGCGCGAGCCGCCGACCACCGTGCGCCAGGTCGGGGAGCCGGACACCGCGAGCAGGCCGTGGTGGTCGAGGAAGGCGAACAGGTAGCGCGCCGGGTAGTCGCCGGCCAGGTCCGGTGCGCAGGACCATACGGCGGACACCATCGGGGTGGCGAAGTGCTGCACGAAGTACGGGGAGAAGCGTTCGGCGGCCAGGAACTCCCGCAGGCTCGGGTCCCGGTCGTCCGGTGTGGTGAGCAGGCGGCGGGCCCGCCGGTGGAAGCGCGGCACCTCGGCGAGCATCCGCAGGTACCGCCCGCGCAGCACCGCACCGGGCCGGGCCAGCAGCCCGGCGGGCCCGCGCGCCCCGGCGTACTCCAGACCGCAGCCGTCGCAGTGCACGGACATGCTCATGTCGCTGGCCTGGGTGCGCACCCCGAGCTCCCGGAACAGCCGGACCAGGTGCGGGTACGTCCGCTCGTTGTGCACCAGGAAGCCGGTGTCCAGGGCGAGCACCCGTCCGTCCGGTCCCACCGCCTCCTGGGTGTGGGCGTGGCCGCCGAGCCGGCCGTCCGCCTCGAACAGCTCGACCGCCACCCCGGCCCGGGCCAGCTCGTACGCTGCCGTCAGGCCGGCCACCCCCGCCCCCACCACCGCCACCCGGCGGGCGGTCGGGCCGCCCCGGGTGCGCGGGACGGCGGTGCTGGTGGACACGGTGCCGGGCACGGTCACGAGGGCCTCTCCGCTGCTCGGGGCCGCGGCGGTGGGCGGCCCGTGCTGTCGTCTGCACCAGGTCTTCGGAGCCCGCCGCGCCGCGGATTGGGCCGAACGGCGACGGCCTCCGGTCCGTACCCGGGGCAGCGTCTATCCGGGGGCGTCGCAGCCGGGCCCGGGGGGGGAGCCGGGCTCGGGCGGGACGGGGGAGCGCGTGGACCGGTTCCGGCGGCCGGTCGTACCGTGGCAGGTATGGACACCGCCCGCAGCGACCCGCCGGGGCTCGCGGGCCTGCGGACCCGCCTCGGGGCCGAACTCTTCGCCCGGGTGGCCGGTCCGCAGGGCCCCGCGGCCCGCCGCCGCATCCACGAGACCCCCGGGGCACGGTGGTTCGGCCCCGAGCGGCCCATCCGCACCGTGCACGGCGACGCGTCGATGTTCGCGGGCGGACTGCGGGCCCTGCTGCTGCAGTCCCTGCACCCGCTGGCGATGGCGGCGGTCGCCGGCCACTCCGGCTTCCGCGGCGACCCGTGGGGCCGGCTCCAGCGCACCAGCACCTTCCTGGCCGTCACCACCTTCGGCACCGCCGCCGACGCCCAGCAGGCCGTCGACCGGGTGCGCGCCGTCCACGAGCGGATCCGCGGCACGGCCCCCGACGGCCGCCCCTACCGGGCCTCCGACCCCCACCTGCTGGGCTGGATCCACGCCGCCGAGGTCGACAGCTTCCTGCGGGCCCATCAGATCTACGGCGCCGAACCGCTCGACGGGCCCGGCTGCGACGCGTACCTCGCCGACACCGCGCGCATCGGCCGGGCGCTCGGCGTGGCCGATCCGCCCCGCGACCGCGCCGCGCTCGCCGCCCGCCTCCACGCCTACCGTCCCGAACTCGCCGCCGGCCCCGAGGCACTCGACACCGCGCGGTTCCTCCTCCTGCACCCGCCGCTGCCGCTGCCGACCCGCCCCGCCTACGGACTGCTCGCCGCGGCCGCCGTCGCGATGCTGCCGCACTGGGCCCGCCGCGAACTGCGGCTCCCGCCGGTCCCGGTGCTCGAAGCGGCCCTGGTCCGACCCGCCGGACGGGCCGTGACCGGGGTCATCCGGTGGGCGATGGCACCGCCGCCCGAACCGCGGGCGGGCTGAGCCCCGGGGCAGTGCGCCGGGCGGCCCGGCGGACCGGGCGGCCCCGGCGGAGTGGGCGGACGGGGTGGACGGGGACCGGGGTGCTCAGGCGTGCGGCCGGGCGAGGACGGCGGGCAACTGCCGGGCCGCCCCGTCGGCCAGCCGCTCGAAGGCCGGCCGCAGGAACGGCGACGCCAGCCGCGCCGCGCCCTTGAACCGCAGCTGCGCCCGGTACACCACCACACTGCCGCTCGGCGCCGGCCGCACCGCGATGTCGTCGGTCGACGTGACCGTGCGGTTGCGGCCGACGAACAGCAGCCGCCCGGGCCCGTACTCCTCCAGGCAGTAGGTGAGTTCGGTGCGCCGCCCGCGGAAGCGGGAGACATTGCGCCAGCACGCGCCGACCGCCACCGGCCCCGTGCCGATCCGGGTGCAGCTCTCGGTGCCGGGATCCCACGCGACGGCGTTCCCGAAGTCGGCCAGGTACCGCAGGACCTCCCCGGCCGGGCGGTCGACGGGGATGCGGCGCTCCACGGTGATCATCGGACGCTCCTTCGGCTCGCGGACGGCTGTCCGCCGGGCATTCGGCGCAGCGGCGCGCCGCGGATTGCCCCCGCACCCGGTCCGGCCCGGTCCACCCCCGGTTCGGGGGCCTGCTCCGCACCCGGTTTGCACCAGGTCCGCGTCCGCTTCGAGCCCGGCCGGGCTCAGCCGGCGATGGTGCGCTCCAGCAGATCGAGCGCACCCGCCAGGTCGCGCGGCGCGACCGTACCCGCCGGCCGCCGGGCCCCGGCCCAGCCCGGCCCCGTCGCCAGCACCAGCGCTCGGCCGCGCGACCCCCGGGAGCCCCAGCCGGACTCCGCCACCTGCCGCACCAGCGCCCGGTCCGCGGTCGGCCGGGTCTGCGACCACAGCATCACCGCCGCCGGCCCCGTCCGGCGGACGGCCTCCAGCAGGGCCTGCGGCGGCACGGCCGCGCCGAGCATGCGGAACGGCAGGCCCCGTTCGGTCAGCCCCGCGGCCACCGCGTCCAGCGCCAGGGTGTGCAACTCGGCGGGCATCCCGGCCAGCAGCACCGGCTGCGCGGGCCGCACCGGCCGGACCTCCGACGGCAGCACGGCCGCGCACCGCAGCGCGGTCGACACGTGCCAGGACAACAGGTGCTCCACCTCGACGTACTGCTCGCCGTCCGCCGCCCACTTCCGCCCGACCGCCCGCAGCGCGGGCACCATCACGTCCGCCCAGGCCCCGACCACCCCCAGCGCACCCACTGCCTCGCACAGGATCCGCGCCACCTCCGGCGCGTCCAGTCGGACGGCGGCCCGCGCGAGACCCCGGCACTCCGGCCGCACCGCCCCCACCGGCAGCGCCCGGCTCCCCCCGGGGGCCGCCGGCGCCGGCTCCACCGCCGCATCCCGCCCCGCATTCCGCCCCGCATCCCCGGCCGGCTCGCGCCCCGGCCGGTCGGGCCGCGCCGCGAGCACCGACCGGGCCGCCTCGGCGGGCGGCACCCCGCGGGCCGTCAACCGGCACATCGCCTCCAGCACGGCGATGTCCTCCGGGCTCCAGCGCCGGTGGTGACCCGGCTCGCGCCGGGAGGGACCGATCCCGTACCGGCGCTCCCACGACCGCACCGTGGTCGGCGACACCCCCAGCCGCCGTGCCACTCCACCGGTGGGCAGCCCCGGCCCGCCGGGCGGCTCGGCAGCGGAGCGTGAAGGGACGGGCACGCCCGGCATCCTAGGGCTTGTCTGACAATTCGCGTCGCATCAGCGCGCGGCGTTGGGCGCCCGGCTGGGCGTGCCGCCGGAGCGTCCTCGTACTGGACGTACTTGGACGATTGGGCGATGCGTCCAGGCGGGATGCCCGGCGTCGTGCGCGCGGCGGGAATTGTCAGACAAGCCCCAGGGCTTGTCCGGCGGGTCGCGTCGCATCAGCGCGATGCCCGGGTGCCTGCTGCTGCCCGGGTGCCTGCTTCCGATGCATCCCGGCCCGGCGGCCCGTGTCATACCCGCCCGTCACCCGCCCGGCGCGGTACAAACCGGAGCGAAACGACCACCGCAACGGTACGGAAGCAGAGGGATCTGTCATGACTGAGGCGAACGAGGCGAACGAAGCGGCCGCCGCCGACCAGGCCCTGAAGGCGAAGCACCGGGCGATGTGGGCGCTGGGCGACTATCCGGCCGTGGCGTCGCACCTCATCGCCCCCCTGGGCGACGAACTGGTGCGGGCGTGCGGCGTCCGGCAGGGTGACCGCGTCCTGGACGTCGCGGCGGGCTCCGGGAACGCGGCCGTCCCCGCCGCCCTGCTCGGCGCCGAGGTGATCGCCTCCGACCTCACGCCCGAGCTGCTGGACGTCGGACGCCGGATCGCGTCGGAGCGCGGTGCCCGGCTGGACTGGCAGGAGGCGGACGCGGAGGCGCTGCCCTTCGCGGACGGCGCGTTCGACACGGTGCTGTCCTGCGTCGGCGTCATGTTCGCCCCGCACCACCAGCGGGCGGCCGACGAACTGGTCCGGGTCTGCCGCCCCGGCGGCACCATCGGCCTGATCAACTGGACCCCGGAAGGGTTCATCGGGCAGATGTTCGCGACGATGCGCCCCTTCGCGCCCCCGCCGCCGCCCGGCGCCCAGCCCGCGCCCCGGTGGGGGGACCCGGAGCACGTGCGCTCGCTCCTCGGAGACCGCGTCACCGACGTCGACGCCCGCCGGCAGTCGGTGACGGTCGACCGGTTCGCCCGGCCGGAGGAGTTCCGGGAGTTCTTCAAGACCTGTTACGGGCCCACCATCGCCACGTACCGCTTCATCGGCGAGGACCCCGAGCGGGCCGCCGCCCTCGACGCGGCGCTCGACGACCTGGCCGCCCGCCACCTCGACGGCGGCGCCATGGACTGGGAGTACCTCCTGGTCACCGCCCACCGGGCCGCCGGGTAGGCACGGGGCCGCCCCGGCGCGGGGCGGTCGTCACCACCCCCCGATCCGGCCGATGGCGAACCCGAGGCAGCTGATCACCAGGACGGCGATGACCAGCAGGGGGATCCAGCCGGGCCAGGCGGTGTGGAGTTCGGGCGCCTCCGGAGTGGAGATGCCGTGGCAGGTCGAACCCTCGCCCTCGGGCGTCTCGGTCGGGGCGACCGCGGGGCTGGGCCGGTGCTGCGCGGAGGCGGGCATCGAGAGAGCCATGGTGTTCCTCCCGCTCGGACGGGTCGTGGCCGCGTCCGGCAGCCGCTGCGTCCACGCCGGGTGACCGCCGGGACGAGCGCCGGGTGACCGGTCGGACGGTACGGGCTGCCGGGCCTCACCTCCAGGGTGGTCCATCCGACCGGTCCCCGGCGACCCGGCTGCCCTCGCGCACCACCTCGCGGCCCTCGCGCACCACCCTGCGGCGGGCTCCGTCGGGCGCGTCGCGGCGCCCGCTGCCCGGGTGGCGACCAGACTGACCGGCGGGGGACGCAGCCGTGTGACGGACGAGGAGAGGGTGACCGGTGGGCACTGACGGGGAACTGGACGTCGTCGTGGTGGGTGCGGGCGCGGCTGGCCTCGCCTGCGCGCTCGACGCGGTGGCGGCCGGGCTGAAGGTCCGGGTGCTGGAGGCGTCGGACGGGGTCGGCGGGCGGATGCGCACCGATGTCGTCGAGGGCTTCCGGATCGACCGCGGCTTCCAGGTGTTCAACACCTCCTACCCGCAGGTGCGCCGCCGCCTGCGGCTGCGTGAGCTGCGGCTGCGCCCCTTCACCCCGGGCTACCGCCTGGTCGGCTCGCGGGGCGGCTACTGGTTCGCCGACCCCACCCGGCGCCCCGGCCTGGCCGGCGACCTGCTGCGCGGCCGGCTGGCACCCCTGCCGGACGCCGTCCGCCTCGGCCTGTTCACGGGTCGCGACCTGGTGCTGCCCGCGGCACCGCTGCGGCGCGAGCGCGACCGGCCGACCGCCCAGGCGCTGCGGGCCACCGGGATCTCCGACCGGACGGTCGACGCGGTGCTGCGCCCGTTCCTGGCCGGGGTCTTCCTGGAGGACTCGTTGGAAACCTCCAGCCGGGTGTTCCACCTCTACTGGCGCAGCATGCTGCGCGGCACCGTCTGCCTCCCCGCAGCCGGGATCGGTGCGGTGCCCGAGCAACTGGCCGCCGGTCTGCCGGCGGGGACGGTCCGGTTGGAGGCGCCCGTGGCGGCCGTCACCGGGGACGGGGTGCTGCTGGCGGACGGGAGCGAGCTGACGGCCCGCGCGGTGGTGGTGGCGACCGGGGCGGAGGCCGCGGCCGGGCTGCTGCCGGGCCTGGCGGTCGGGCCGTCCCGTGCGGTCACCACCTTCTCCTGGGCGGCCGAACGCAGCCCGTCGGGCGAGCCGACGCTCGTCGTGGACTCCGACCGCCGGGTGCTGAACACGGTGGTGCTGACGGAGGCGGTGCGCGGTCTCTCGCCGGACGGGCGGGCGCTGGTCTGCGCCTCGGTGCTCGGGACGGACGCGGACGAGGGCGTCGTCCGGGCGCGGGTGGCGGAGCTGTACGGCACCGACACCGCGGACTGGCACCTGCTGGCGGCGCACCGGATCGCCGCCGCGCTGCCCGCGATGCCCGCGCCGCACCCGCTGACCCGCACGACCCGCCTCGGGTCCGGCCGGTACGTCTGCGGCGACCACCGGGCGACCGGCTCGCTGCAGGGCGCACTCGCCTCGGGCACCAGGGCCGCGCGGGAGCTGGTGGCGGACCTGGGGCGCGGCTGATCCGGGCGGACCCGGTCAGCTCCGGTCGCCGGGGAAGGCGTGCCGCAGACGGCGCAGGCCGTCCCGCATCCGGGTCTTCACCGTGCCGAGCGGGACGCCGAGGGAGCCGGCGATCTGCTGCTGGGTGTAGCCGCCGTAGTAGGCCAGCACCAGGCATTCGCGCTGGACGGCGCTCAGGCCGGCCAGCGCGGCCCGCACCCGCTCGCCGTCGAGCGCACGCTCCACCTGCTCGGTGACGGCGTCGAAGGCGGCGGGCGCGTCAAGGAGGGCGACGTGGCGCTCCCGGTCGGCGGCCGCCCGCGCGGAGCGGACGCGGTCCACGGCCCGCCGGTGCGCGATGGTCAGGACCCAGGTCGTCACCGCCCCGCGGTCGGGCCGGTACGCGGCGGCCGTGCGCCAGACCTCCAGCAGGACCTCCTGGGCGACCTCCTCGGACTGCGCCGGATCCCGCAGGACCCGCAGCACCAGTCCGTACACGGGGCCGGCGACCGCCCGGTAGAGCCGGTCGAAGGCCCGCTCGTCGCCCCGGGCCACCAGCGGCAGCAGCCCGCGCAGCTCCTCGCCGGGCGCCGTTCCGGGCGACGTACCGGGCGCCGTTCCGGCCACGGCCGGTGCGGCCGGTGCGGCCGGTGGGGCCGGCACGTCCGGTGCTGTCGCTGCTCGCTCGGCTGCGGGCACACCCGGTGCTTCCGGCACGTCCGGTGCCGGTGCGGGGCGCCGGGCCCTCGGGGGCCGGACGTCCGGGGCCCGTCGGGGCCGCAACTCCACTGTCAACGCCACCCGTCCACCGTGCGCGGCCCGGGCGGGGTGGGGCGACTCGCAGCGGTTGTGCAGCGCTCGCCGTGACACCGGCGGACGGTTCGGCCGGCCCCTGTCCGGTGCCGTCCCACCCGCCCGTCCCACCCGCCCGTCCCGTCGGCCCGTCCGGCCGGTCAGCCGGTCCGGGGATCCGCCGCCACCGCGGGCACCGCCGCGACCCCACCCGGGCCGCCGGAGGTCGCCGCGTGTCGGCCAGGGGCCCGGTCGCGGGCGTCCCGGAGGCGCACCCGGCCGACCAGCCACTCGGCCACCACCAGGTTGATCAGCCAGCACGTCCAGCCCACCGCCGCGTACGACTGCTCGAACGGCACCCCGATCAGGCCCGTCACCGGCAGCCACACCCGCAGCGTCGCCGCGGCGAAGATCAGCGCGTACGAGCGGATCATCCACACCCGGTGCTCCAGCACCGCGCCCCGGCGGATCGCCGTGAACGCCCGGACCGACGCCACCAGCAGCAGGACGCCCAGCACCGCGAAGCCCATCGGCGCGATCGGGCCCACCAGCGCCTTCGGGGCCAGCACCAGACCGCTCACCCCGGTCACCAGCACGGCCAGTACGTACACCCGGCCGAGGACCCGGTGCAGCCGCGGCCGCCGGCGCAGCGCCGTCCGGAACTGCCACGGACCCAGCGTCAGCGCCACCAGCCCGCCGCCCACGTGGACCACCAGCGGTACCAGGTTCGCCAGGTAGACCGCCCGCTGCTCCTCCAGGAAGGTGTCCGGATCCAGCGTCAGGTAGCGCGCGCTGAACAGCACGGTCAGCAGCGCCAGCACCGTCATCGCCACCCAGGCGGCCGTCCGTGCTCTCGGGGTCGTCATCGCTCACACCTCACGGGTGGTCGGGGATTCGCAACGCCGGTCACGCTACGAACCGGGCCGCCCCGCCCGCGTCCCCCGCCGGGGGTCACCGCCGTACCCCCGGCGGGTGCCGTCCCCATCGACGTACCCCCACAGGGCGATGCGCGGGCCGCCGCCGGCTGGCTAGGGTCGGCTCCCGGCGCCGTGCCCGCGGCGCCGGCCGAGACCGGAGCCGCGATGACCCCTCCCCCCGTGCCGGCGGCTTCCCCCGTGCCGGCCATCAACCCCGTGCCGGTCACCGAGGCCGTGCCGGTCACCGACCCCGCGCAGGCCACCGCTGATCCGGTCCGGCACCCCGCCCGCCAGCCCCGGATCCTGCCGTACGGGAGGCGGCCGTGGACGCGGCCCGGCCGGGCCGCCCCGCTCCGCGGGCAGTCGGCCGACACCGCGCTCGCCCTCGCCGCCTTCGCCGCGGCGGCCTACGAACGCGCGGTGTCCGCCGACCGGCTCGACACGGCCCTGCCGGTGGCCCTGCTGCTCGCCGCCCTGGTCGCCGCCCCACTGGCGCTGCGCCGCCGCGCCCCGCTCACCGGCTACCTGATCGGCTCCGCCGCACTCTCCGCCGAAGCGCTGTTCGTCCTCCCCAGCCCGCTCTCGCCGTACGCCAACCTGGTCGGCCTGTACTCGACCGGGCTGTACGCCACCCGGCGGCGCGCCCAGTTCGCCCTGGTCGTCGTCCCGCTCGGCATGGCCGCCTACTTCGCCGAACCGCCCGACACCGGGGGCCCCGCCGACCTGCCCGCCGGGGTGCTGTTCCTCTGGCTGCTCGCCTGGGTGGTCGGCTACACCGCCGCCCGGCGCCAGGAGGAGCGCGACGCCGCCCGGCTGACGCTGCGCCGCCAGGTGGTCGCCGAGGAACGCGCCCGGCTCGCCCGCGAACTCCACGACCTGGTCGGCCACACCCTCAGCCTGATGCTCGTCCAGGCCGGCGCCGCCCGCCGGCTGCTCGACCGGGACCCCGGACGGACCCACGACGTGCTCACCGGCCTCGAACACACCGGACGGGAGGCGCTGGACGAACTCGACCGGATCCTCGGACTGCTGCGCCGCGCCGACCCGGGCGGCCCCGAGCCGGTTCCCGCTCCGGCCGCCGGTGCCGCCGGTGCCGGGCCTGCCGAGGCGGCCGCGTCCAGCCTGCACCCGGGCCTCGCGGACCTGCCCCGGCTCGCCGAACGCGTCCGCGGGACCGGACTGCGCGTCACCGTCCGCATCGACCCGGGAGCCGCCGAGCGGCTGCCGCGCACGGTCGACGTCTCCGCCTACCGCATCGTGCAGGAGGCGCTGACCAACACCGTCCGCCACTCCCGGGCCGACCACGCCGAGGTCACCGTGCGGCGCAGTGCCGCCGGTCCCGCGGAACGGTTGGACGTCCTGGTGCGCGACGACGGCCGCGGACCCGCCGCGGGGAGCGTCCCCGGCCGCGGACTGCTGGGGATCGCCGAACGGGTGTCGCTGCTGGGCGGCAGGGTGGAGCACGGAGGAGGTGAGGGGGGCGGCTTCCTGGTCCACGCCGAGCTCCCCATCCCGTGACCGGCCAGGTCCGGGGCGCCGGGGGCAGCGGCGCGGTCAGGGTCCTGCTGGCCGACGACGACGCCCTGCTGCGGGCGGGTGTCGGACTGGTGCTCGGCACCGAAGACGGCATCGAGGTCGTCGGCGAGGCCGGGGACGGCCTCCGGGCGGTCGAGCTGTGCCGGGCGCTCGCCCCCGACGTCGTGCTGATGGACGTGCGGATGCCCGGGATCGACGGCGTCGAGGCGACCCGGCGGATCGTCGCCGAGGGACTGCCGGTGCGGGTGCTGGTGCTCACCACCTTCCACCACGACGAGTACGTCTGGGGCGCCCTGCGGGCCGGTGCCGACGGCTTCCTGCTCAAACGGGCCTCCCCGGAGCGGCTGATCGACGCGGTGCGCACGCTCGCCGCCGGCGAGGCCCTGCTCGACCCGGCCGTCACCCGCGACCTGATGGGCCACCTCGCCGCCCTGCCCGCGGACGCCCCGGCCCGGCCCGGGCCGCCCGGCGACCCCGGGTCCGCGGCCACCGGCCGGCTCGCCGAACTCACCGCCCGCGAACGGCAGGTGCTCCGGCTGGCCGCCGAGGGCAGCTCCAACGCCGAGATCGCCGAGCAGCTCGTCCTCGCCGAGTCGACGGTCAAGACCCACATGAAGCGGATCCTCGCCAAGACCGCCGCCCGCGACCGCGCCCAGGCCGTCGCCCTCGCCTACCGGGGCGGGCTGATGGCCTGACGCCGCGGCGGTCGCGCGCATCTACCGGGAGGTCGGCGGTGAGGGCTGGGCGGGGAGGGCGCGGGCCGTCAGCGGGGGCGTGCGGTCCGGCGGACGCGGGAGATCCGCTCGGCGGCCTGGGCCGCGGCCGTGCCGCCATGGCCGCGTCCCGTACCGTCCGCGCCCCGCCCACGGTCGGCCGAAGAGCGGGAGCGGGGCGCCGTCCGCGGTGGCAGGGTCGAAGCGGCGGACCCGGCGCCCGCGAGCGCCCCCGCCGGTCGGCGGACACCCTCACTGGAGAGCGGGGCAGGGCATGGGCCTGAGCATGCGCAACCGGATTCCCGGCACGGTCACCGAGGTTACCCCCGGCGCGGTGATGGCCACGGTCAAGCTGCGGGTGGCCGCCGACCGGGAACTGACGGCGGCGGTCACCCTCGACGCCGTACGGGACCTCGGCATCACCGTCGGCAGCGAACTGCACGCGCTGGTGAAGGCCACCGAGGTGGCGCTCGCCACCGGCCCGGTGGAGGGCCTCAGCATCCGCAACCGGCTCCCCGGCCGGGTCGGCGAGGTCGCGACCGGCGGGGCGATGGCCGCCGTGAAGGTGGTGGTCGACGGCGGGGTCGAACTCACCGCGGCGATCACCGCCGACGCCGTGGCCGACCTCGGGCTGGGTCCGGGCACCGAGGTCGTGGCGCTGATCAAGTCCACCGAGGTCGCGCTGGCCGTGGACTGAGCCGTGGACTGAGCCGAGGGCGGTACGCGGGCGGGCCAGGCCGGGAAGCGGGGCCGGGGTCGGGGGCGGCGAAGATCACCGGGCGTCCTATGCTGGCGCGATGTCCGTCAGCACACCACCCGCCCTGCTCTTCGTCATCGGCCCCGCCGCGGTGGGGAAGATGACCGTGGGCGCGGCCGTCGCCGAGCGCACGGGGTTCAAGCTCTTCCACAATCACCTGACGATCGAGCCGCTGCTGCGCCTGTTCCCGTACGAGTCGCCGCAGTTCCAGCGGCTGAACCACGCGTTCCGGGAGCAGATCTTCGCCGAGGCCGCCGGCAGCGACCTGCCGGGTGTGGTGTTCACGCTGGTGTGGGACTTCGACGACCCGGAGGACGCCGCCCTGGTCGAGCGCTACGCCGCGCCGTTCCGCGAGCGCGGCTCGCGGGTGCTGTTCCTGGAGCTGGCCGCCGACCAGGAGGTCCGCCTGGAGCGCAACGCGGGCGAGTCCCGGCTGGCGGAGAAGGCGTCCAAGCGGGACCTCGCGTGGTCCAACAGCAACCTGGTCGGGATGGACGCCAAGTACCGGCTGAACTCGGTCGACGACTTCGCGCACATCCCCGAGTCGCACCTGCTGGTCGACAACACCCGGCTGGAACCCGCGGAGGTCGCCGACCGGGCCGTGGCGCACTTCGGCCTCTGACCGGCACCTTGGTACCGGCCCCGGTACCGGCCCGGTCCCCGTCCCCGTCGGCCCCGACACCCCGCCGGCCTCAGCGTCCGTCCGCCTCAGTGCCCGTCGGCGTCCGCGAGGACCGCGGCGAGCCGTGCCAGGCATTCGTCGACGAACGCCGGGAAGCTGTCCCAGTAGTACGACATCCCGCTGACCCCCACCGCGACCGCCCAGGCCCGGGCCCGCCGCCAGCCGGCGTCGTCCGGGTCGAGGGCGTCCCGGTACGCCTGCCGGGCCGCGGGCGGGAGGTCCCACACCGGTGCATGCTCGGCGTCGGGCAGTCCGACCGACAGGCCGCCGAAGTCGATGACCGCGTGCAGCCGGCCCTGCCGGACCAGCAGGTTGGTCGGCTTGAGGTCCCCGTGCAGCCACACGTGGCGGTCGGGCGGCTCCGGCAGGGCGAGTGCCTCCCGCCAGAGCCGCTCGAGGCCGTCCACGTCGAGGTCGAGGTCCGGGATCGCCCGGCACTCCTCGAACGACCGGGTCACCCACGCGTCGCACGGCTGCAGGTGGCCCCCGCGGTACCAGCTGAGGTCCCCCGCGCGGACCGCCCCCAGGAGCGGGACGGCGTGCAGGCCGCGGACGAAGGCCGCCAGGTCGGCGCCGAACGCCGACCAGTCCGTCACCGTGTCGGGCCCGGCCTCCGCCCCCTCGATCCAGCGGTACACCGACCAGGCGAGCGGGAACGCGCTGCCCGGCGCGCCGCGGTGCACCGGCTCGGGGACCCGGAGGGGCAGCCGACCGGCCAGCCGGGGCAGCCACTCCTGCTCCTTGCGGACCGCCTCGGCGTTACCCGGGGTGCGCGGCAGCCGGACCAGCAGGTCGTCACCGAGCCGGTACATCGTGTTGTCGGTGCCCGATCCGGCCACCGCGACCGGGAGTTCGGCCCACTCCGGTCGCTGCTCGCGCAGCAGCGACCGGACGACCGCCTCGTCCACCCGGAGCTCGTCCTCGTGAAGTGTCATGAGCAGAGCCTTCTGCCCGGGAGCGCTCGCCGCCAGTGAATTTCCGGGGCGTCAGTTCGCGCCGAGGGCGCGGGTGGCGAGGAGGACGGCGGTGACGCTGCCGGCTTCGGTGATGTCGCCGGTGGCGACGCGGTCGGCGGCCTCGGCGAGGGTGCAGCGGTGGACGGTCATAGCGGTCTCGGTGTCGTCGCGGGCCATGGTGCCGGGCTGCAGGCCGGTGGCGAGGAAGAGGTGGGTGGTGACCGAACTGCTGGCGGGCAGCGGGTGGATCCGGCCGAGCGGCTGCCAGTGGGCGGCGAGCCAGCCGGTCTCCTCCTCCAGTTCTCGGCGGGCCGCCGTCAGCGGGTCCTCGCCGGGTTCGACGCCGCCGCCCGGCAGGTGCGGCATCCGGCGGCCGGTGAGGTAGAAGTCGTCCTCGACCAGCAGCATCCGCCGGTCGTCGTCGAGCGCGACCACCCGCACCCCGTCCGCGACCTCGACGTGCTCGTAGGCGAACGGCGGCGCCGACGGCCCGGCGACGGTGTCGTGCAGCAGGCGGATGAAGCGGCCCTCGTGCAGGACCTCGCGGCTCTGCAGGGTCCAGGCGCCGGTCTCGTCCATCGGGTGCTCCTCCACGGGTGGTCGGTGCCGTGCAGGTGACCGTAGCCGCTGCGCCGGCGTCCGGGTAGCACGCCACGGGCGCGGCGGGGCGGCGGGGGCGACGACCCCGGCGGCGGGAACAGCAAAGGGCCCGCCTCCCGGCCGGGGGGACAGCCGGGAGACGGACGTGCGGGGGATCAGTGCTTCAGGGCGTCCTTGGCCTTCTGGCCGGCCTGGGCGGCCGCGCCCTTGGCCTGTTCGGCTTTGCCCTTGGCAACGAGACGGTCGTTTCCGATGGCCTCGCCGGTGACTTCCTTGACCTTGCCCTTGGCTTCCTCGGCCGTGTGCTTGACCTTCTTGCCTGCGCTCATGACGTTCTCCTCACCGGGGCTCGCACTCCGCTCCTGCGTGTGCCCGGGCGGGCCCGGTCCAATCACACGGTTTCCTCCCTGCTGCCGATCAGGCCGGGGCCGGCACCCCCCGGGCCGTGCGGAAGGCGCTTCCTGCCCTTCCGCTCCGTGATTCGTCCGTCTACCCCACTGATCCGGAACGGCACACGGCTGCGGGCGAGCAGGGGCGGTTCGGGTCCGTTCCGGGTGCGGAGCGGAGGCGTTCCGTGTGGGACGGCCGCGCCCGGAGGGCGGCCAGGTGCCGGGCGAGGGCGAGACCGGTGAGCAGGACGAGCAGCGTGCACACGCCGGGCCAGCCCGCCGCGCGCCAGGACTGCACGCCGAGCCAGGAGCCCGCGCTGCCGCCGAGGTACGCGCACATCATGTAGGCGGTGTTGAGCCGGCTGCGGGCATCGGCGCGCAGGGCGTACACCCGGGCCTGGTTGGCGACCATGCCGCACTGCATCCCGACGTCGAGGAGCAGGGTGCCGGCGGTGAGGGTGGCCAGCCCGGGCAGCCCGCCGAGCGTGCCGGCGGCGAGGAGCGCGGCGGCGAGCAGGACGGTGAGCATGGCGAGCAGGTTGACCAGGTCGGCGCCCCGGTGGTCCACCAGGCGTCCGGCGAGCGGGGTGCAGACCACGGTGGCGGCGCCGACCAGTGCCATCGTGCCGACGGCCTGCGGACCCAGCCCGTACGCGGGCCCGGTGAGCAGCAGCGCCAGGGCGGTCCAGACGGCGCTGAACCCGGCGAAGACGCTCGCCTGGTAGAGGCAGGAGCGGCGCAGCTCCGGTTCGCGGCGCAGCAGGCGCAGCGGTTCGGCGAGCAGCGCGGGGTAGCGCAGCGGGGGCTGCGGCGGGTCGGCCGGGTGAACGGGGTCGGCCGGGCGGTCGGGGTCGGTCGGGCGGTCGGGGTCGGCCGGCCGGGGCGGCTGCGGTACGGCGAGGGCGAGGACCGCGGCGAGGAGCACCGCCACGACGGCCGCGACCAGGTAGGGCGCCCGCCAGCCGAAGCGCTCGCCGAGCCCGGCGCTGAAGGTGCGGGCGAGCAGCATTCCGGCCGTCGAGCCGCTGAGCAGGGTGCCGACCACCCGGCCGCGGTGGTCGGGGGCGGTGAGTCCGGCGGCGAGCGGTCCGACGACCTGCGCCGCGACCGTGGTGAGGCCGACGGCCCCGGCGGCGGCCACCAGCGGCGGCAGGGCGGGCGCGCACCCGGCGGCCAGCAGGGCGAGGCCGGTGAGGACGAGCAGGACGACCAGGAGCCTGCGGTGCGGGATCCGGTCGCCGAGCGGCACCAGCAGGACGATGCCCGCGGTGTAGCCGATCTGGGTGGCCGTCACCACGAGGGAGGCGGCGTCGGGGGAGACCTGGAGCCCGGTGGCGACCAGCGGGCCGACGGACTGCGGGAAGTAGATGTTGCCCACCGCGACGGCGCAGGTGACGCAGAGCAGCAGGAGCATGCGGCGGCTGGGTACGGCGGGTCGCCGCACCCCGGAGGTGTGTGCCATGGCGGTAGTCCACGGCATCGACGGTGTGCGGCCAACGGATGTAGCGTACGGCTCAATGATCAGCTTCGTGCTCGGCGTCGAGGACCTCGCGGACACCCGGTTCGCTCTCTCCCCGCTGCACGAGACGCTGTTCAGTCTGCGGGTGCTGCAGGACCCGGGCCTGTCGGCGCTGCACCTGCCCTGGCGCCGCCGGGTGATCCCGCTGCTCGGCGCGCTCGACGCGGAGCTGCTGCTGTCCCTGGTGGCCCGGCGCCGCACCCTCCCGGACCACCTGACACCGCTGCCGACCCGGTTCGCCCCGGGCTTCGGGGAACAGCTCGACGCCGTCCGCCGGGTGCCGCCCGCCCGGGTCCGGCACGACCTGCGGCTGACCCACGCGCCGGACCCGCTGCCAGCCCCGCTGCGCGCCGCGGCGGACGGCGACGACGCGGCCGTGGCGGCCCTGCGCGACACGGTCTGCGACCTGCTGGAGCAGTACTGGCGGCTCGCCCTCGAACCCTGGTGGCCGCGGATCCGCCTGGTGCTGGAGGCCGACATGACCTACCGGGCCCGCCGGCTCGCCCTCGGCGGGGCACGCCAGCTGTTCGCCGACATGCACCCGAACCTGCACTGGCACGACGGCGTCCTGGACGTCCACCGGATGATCGGCCGGTTCCGGGTCGCGGCGGCCGGCCGGGGACTGCTGCTGATGCCGTCCGTGTTCGCCCACAAGCCCGCCCCGCCGGTCAGCCCGGACGAACCGCCGAGCCTCGTCTACCCGAGCCGGGGCGTCGCCACCCTGTGGGACGCGGGCACCGCGCGGACCTCGGGACCGCGCGCCCTGTCCGCCCTGCTCGGCACCCCGCGGGCCCGGCTGCTCGCCCTGCTGGACGAGCCGCTGCCGACCGTGGAACTCGCCCGCCGCTTGGCCGTCACCCCGAGCGCCGTCTCCCAGCACCTGCGCGTGCTGCACGGGGCGGGGCTGGTCGACCGGGCCCGCGACGGACGGCACGTGCTGTACCGGCGCAGCCCGCTCGGCGAGGGCCTCGCCACCGGTGCCGCCCCGGACGGCGCAGCCGGGTGAGGTGGCGCAGGCCGGTGGTCGCCGTTCGGCCCGGTACGCGGCCGTGCGGGTGCTCCGGCGGCCGTTACGCAGTCGATGGGCGGCCGAGACACGACCGGCCGGTGACCGCGACACGGCCTTCCTAACGTCGCTTCCGACGCACCGGCCGCACCGGCCGGAACCCGCGTCACGACGAAGGGAAGTACCCGCATGACCAAGAGCCGTACCCCCCGCTCGGCCGCCCGCCGCGCGGCGGGCGCCTGCGCTCTGACCGGCGCCGCCCTGCTGACCGTCCTGACCGGCGGGCAGGCGTGGGCCGACGCCGCCCCCAAGTCGCCCGCCCCGGCGGCCGTGACCGCCGGCTCGGGTTCGGGCTCCGGCTCCGGTGCGGTCACCGCCCCCGGTCTGCCCGCCCAGCCGTCGGCCCCGGCAAGTGTCACCCCGACGCCGGCTCCCGCCGGTGCCGTGCCGGGCTCCGGTACGGGCGGCGGCAAGGCTCCGGCGCCCGCGCCGGCCACCCCGCAGGTGCGCGAGGTGCCGAAGGGCGCCGCCCAGGCCGGTGACGGTTCCGGGGCGGGCGAGTCGTCCGGCGTGATGCTGGTGGGCGGCGGCGCGGTCGCCGCGGTCGGCGCCGGTGCGCTGGGCTTCGCCTTCCTGCGCCGTCGTTCCGGTGCGCGCGGCTGACACCGGCCCCGGCCCCTCGGGGCGTCCCGTCGCTTCCGCCCCGCACCCTGGAGTGCCGGGTGGGAGCGGCGGGCCCCTGCCGTACGGCGGTGTGCCGGGGGACCAGGGCCGGGACCGGGATCGGGATCGGGACCGCGACCGTCACCGCGATCCTGCCGGAGATCGGCCCGGTGCCGGTGCCGATGTCGATGGCGGTGTCGATGGCGGACCGGGCGAGCCGGGGGCCGACGGGTGGACGGCTCCCGCACCCGTCCCCACGTCCGTCGCGGCCGCAGGGCACCGCGGTCGGCGCACCGGGCGTACCGGCCGCACTGACCGCTCCGCCCGCTCCGGCGGCCGGCGCCGCCGTCGGCCGGACGGGCCCACCGCGCTGCGCCGGACCGCGCTGGGCACGGCCGGCCTGCTCTGTGTGGTGCTCGGGACGACGGTGGCGCTCTCCGGTCAGCGCACCCCGGTCGTCCGGGTCGAGTCCTCGGCCCGCGAGGCCACCGGGACCCCGGTGACCGACCCCGGCCACCCGGCCGGGACCGGGACCGCCGCCGGGACCGGCACCGCTGCCGGGACCGGCCGGGCCGCCCCGCCCAAGCCCTTCGCGGCCTCGCCGCCCACCCGCCTGCTGGTGCCCGCGGCCGGGGTCGACGCCCCGGTGAGCGGGCTCGGCCTGAACCCGGACGGCACCGTCGAGGTGCCCACCCCGGAGCGGGCCGACGAGGTCGGCTGGTACCGCAACGGCCCGACCCCCGGCGAGACCGGCCCCGCCGTCCTGATCGGCCACTACGACACGGCGCGTGGGCCGGCGGTGTTCCGCGGGGTGCCGAAGCTGCGGGCGGGCGACCGCATCCAGGTGCGGCGGGCGGACGGCAGCACGGTGGACTTCCGGGTCCGCGCCCTGCTCCAGGCCGCCAAGGACGGCTTCCCCACCGAGGCGGTCTACGGGAACACGTCGGAGCCCGCCCTGCGGCTGATCACCTGCGGCGGCCGGATCGGCTCGGACGGCCACTGGACGGACAACATCATCGTCCTGGCGGACCTGGCCGCACCGGCCGGCTGACCGGGCGCCGGCCCCGCCTGCCCGGCAGCCCGCCGGGCAGGCGTCCGGCCGCTCCGCGCCGTCCGGAGGCAACCCGGCGGGCCGGCTCGGCGTTCCCCTGTCCGGGGGAACCGCAGGCCACCGGCCGGACGACCTACTTCCGGGGGCCCCGCGGCAACCCCCCGCCGGAACCCGCAGCACAGCACCCCCGACGCCGAACCCGAGGACGAGCACCGACCGTGGCAGTACCCCGACCGGCCCCCCGCCGTACCGGCCCACCGCGCGCCCGCGCTGCCCGCGCCGCAGCCGCCGCCGTCCCCGTCCTGCTCGCCGTCCTGGCGGCCGGCGTCGTGGCGGGCTGCGCGGCACCCGGCGGACTGCGGGACCACGGCCAGGCCGCCGCGGTGACCCCGCCCCCGGTGCCGCAGCCGCTCTGGCCCGACCAGGCCACCGCCCCGCTGCCCACCCCGCCCCCGGCCGCCTCGCAGGCGCCTCCGCAACCGGTCCCTGAGGTCACCGCGCCCGGGCGGGACATCACCGCCGTCGACGTCCGCGCCCTGCTGGCCAAGGACCCCGAGACCACCCCGGACGAGCGCCGCGCCCTGGAGTCCTGCACCGGTTGCGAGGTCCGCGCCCCCGAGTACCGCGACCTCACGGGCGACGGCCGGCCCGAACTGGTCGCCGCGGTCGCCACCGCGGCCGGCCCGGTCGTCCTGCACGTCTACACGCTGTCCGACGACCGCCTGCTGCCCGTCCTGCGGGTGTCGGTGCCCAAGTACTTCAGCGCCACGACGGTCGGCTCCGACCTGTGGGTGTACGAGCCGACCACCGCCACGGCCCGCACCATCAAGCACTACCACTGGGACGGGGTCCGGCTGGCCCTGCTGGAGGAGAAGCTGGAGGGCCTCGGACCGATCACCGAGCCCGGCCGGGGGAGCGATCCGGGGTCCGGCTCCGGCTCCGGTCAGAGCGGCGGCCCGGACGGGGCCGTGCGCCCCACGCCCGCCCCCGCGCCCGGCGACCCCGCCGTCTCGGTGCCCAAGGCCCCCGGCCGCTCCGCACCCCCGGGCACGGGCGGCGGAGTGCTGCCCTCCCCGCGCGCGAGCCTCCCGCAGACCGTCCGCCCGACCGCAGCGCCCCCGGAGACCAGGCAGTGAACGACGCAGCGAACCACGCGACCCCCGCCCACCCGCACATCCTGATCGTCGAGGACGACGAGGTGATCCGGGAGGCGACCCGGATGGCCCTGGAGCGGTACGGCTTCCCGGTCTCCACCGCCGCCGACGGCCTGGAGGGGCTGGAGGTGTTCCACGCCGTCCGCCCCGACCTGCTGCTGCTCGACGTGATGCTGCCGCTCCTCGACGGGGTCGGCCTGTGCCGGCGCATCCGGGAGGAGAGCCAACTGCCGATCCTGATGATGTCGGCGCGCACCGATCCGGTCGACGTGGTCTCCGGCCTGGAGGCGGGCGCGGACGACTACGTGGTCAAACCCTTCGAGAGCGCGGTGCTGGTCGCCCGGATCCGTACGGTGCTGCGCCGCGTCCGGGTGGTCCCGGCGGCCGAGGCCGTTCCCGCCGCGGCCCCTCCGGTGGCCGCCGAAGCCGCCGCCCCCGCCCCCGTCCCCGCCGCGGGTGCGACGGCCGGGGCGGCGACCCCCGAGGCCGCCGGGTCCGGGCCGGCCGCCCGGCCCGCGGTGCGCAGCTTCGACGGGCTGGAGGTGGACACCGACTCCATGGAGGTCCGGGTGGACGGCCGGCTCGTCCCGCTGACGCCCACCGAACTGCGGCTGCTGCTGGAGTTCACTGCCGCCCCCGGCATCGTGCTGGAACGTTCCGCCCTACTGGAGCGGGTCTGGGATTACGAGTGGGGGGCCGACACCCGGGTCGTGGACGTCCATGTGCAGCGGCTGCGCGCCAAGATCGGCAGCGGCCGGATCGAGACCGTCCGCGGCTTCGGCTACAAGCTGCGCCGGGGGCCGCAGTGACGCTGCGCCACCGGATCGCGACGGCGGTCGCCGCGATCTCCGTCCTGGTCGCGGTCACCGTCGGCCTGCTGGTGCACCAGGCGATGGTCCGCCAGCACGTCGACCAGGCCCGGGCCTCCGCCCTCGGCGCGCTCGACACCGCGCTCACCGCCTACCGCCAGGACGGCGGGACGGTCGGCGGCGCCGCCGTGGACGACCCGGCGCTGCCGCCGCGCCTGCGCGCCCTCGCGGCCCAGGGCCGGCACGGCTCGCTGCTGGCCGCGGGCCCGCAGGGCGGCGAGGCGATGTGGGCGGCCGGTGCCGTGCAGGGCGGGGTGCTGTCCGTCCGGGTCGACTTCACCCGGGACCGCGAGGAGATCGCCGACCTGGACCGGATCATCCTGATCACCGTGGTGGCCTCGGTGTTCACGACGGTCCTGGTCGGGGTGCTGGTCGCCGACCGGATCAGCCGCCGGCTGCGCACCGCCGCGACGGCCGCCCGCGAGATCGCCGCCGGGCGCACCGACACCCGGATCGGTGAACTCGTCGACGGCCGCGACGAGGTCGCCGACCTCGCGGCGGCCGTCGACCTGATGTCGCGCGCCCTGCACCGCCGGCTGGAGGACGAGCAGCGCTTCACCGCCGACGTCGCCCACGAGCTGCGGACCCCGCTGACCGGCCTGGTCACCGCCGCCGAACTGCTGCCCCCGGGCCGGCCCACCCAACTGGTGCAGAACCGCGTCCAGGCCCTGCGCTCGCTGGTGGAGGACCTGCTGGAGGTGTCCCGGCTGGACGCCGACGCCGAGACCGCGGACCTGTCGGCGGTCCCGCTGGAGCGGGCCGTGCGGCGGACGGTGGCGCTGACCGGCCTGGAGGTACGGGTCACGGTCGCTCCGGCGCAGGCCGGTGCCGAGGTGCGCACCGACCTGCGCCGGCTGGACCGCATCCTCGGCAACCTGCTGGTCAACGCGGACCGCCACGGCGGGGGAGAGGTGAGCCTCGCGGTGGACGGCCTGCGGATCACCGTGCGCGACCACGGCCCCGGCTTCCCCGACGAACTGCTGCGCGACGGCCCCCAGCGCTTCCGTACCAGCGTGCGCGAGCGCGGCCGCGGTCACGGGCTAGGCCTGACGATCGCGCAGGGGCACACCCGGGTGATCGGCGCCCGGCTCGGGTTCGCCAACCACCCCGACGGCGGGGCCGTCGCCACCCTGGACCTGCCGGGCACCGCGACGGGCCCCGGGCCGGACGAGGAGGAGCAGCCGTGAGCGGTCCGGCCGTTCGGGCGGTGACGAATCGTCGGCCCGTTCGTTGGGCGGGTGTGAAGAGGATCCTCCTGGCGGCCGTCGTGGCCGCGTCCGCCGCGGCGCCCGCCGTCCCGGCCACGGCCGCCCCCGCCGCCGTCGCGCCCGCCGCCGTCGCGCCCGCGCCCGCTGTCACCGTCACGCCGGTCCCGGCCGCCGCGGCCCCCGCGGTCGCCGTGCCGGCGCCCGTCGTGGTGCCGGAGCGTCACCCCGGGCCGCAGGCCGGGCCGAGGACGGAGTGGCCCGAGCTCGTGGGCCTGCCGAAGGAGCAGGCCGGCCGGGCCGTCCTGGCGGAGCGCCCCGAGCTGGAGGTGGTGTACGTCCCGGAGGGCGCCGCCGTCACCATGGACTACCGCGAGAGCCGGGTGCGCATCGTGCACGACCGCGACGGCATCGTCACCCGCACGCCCCGAATCGGC
>NZ_JBSGXP010000100.1:0-32480 GCF_053610105.1 Kitasatospora sp. NPDC054939
CGGTGCCGCGGCCGGCCGGGCGGGGGGGGGGGGGGGGGGCGGGGGGGGGGGGGGGGGGGGCGGGGGGGGCGGGGGGGGGGGGGGGCGGCGGGGGGGGGGCGCAGCGGGCGGGCGGCGCGGCCGGGGGACGGGGCGGACGGGCCGGTGGGCGGGGCGTCGTGGCCGGCCGGGGTGCCGGCGTAGTGGTCGGCGAGGTCGCAGAGCAGACGCAGGCAGGTACCCGCGTCGGCGAGGGTGTGCGCGGCCGTCAGCAGCAGGGCGGTGCCGCCGCCGGGCAGCGGCGCGGTCTCCACCCGCAGCGGCGGGCCCGCCGTCAGCGGGGGCGGCGCGTTCAGGGCGCGGTCGCGGGCGCCGGCGAGGTCGTCGGCGGCGGCCACGGCGGGGCCGGGCGGTGCGGGCTCCCAGTGGTAGCGGCGGTGCCACCAGCGGGCCTGCGCCTGGCGCACCCGCAGTCCGGGGTGGGCGGCCAGGGTCCGGGTGAAGGCGGCCCGGAGCCGCGGGAGGTCGAGGTCGCCGGGGAGGTGGGCCTCCAGGTGGACGGTGTCCGCGTCCCGGTGCTCCTGGAGCAGGTGGCGGGTGTACTCGTCGGTAGCGGGGAAGGGGACCCGCCCCTGCCGCCCGGACGCGGTCCGGGCGGCAGGGGTTCCGGGGGACGGGCGGGTCACGGGGCCTCGGCCCGGTGCCGGGGTGCGGCGGCCCGGCGGTCCGCCGCGACCAGCACGGCGGCGAGGGCGAGCAGGGCAAGCACCTGCGCGACCGGGCCGAACGCCCCGCCGGGGGCCCCGACGGCCGCCACCAGCCCGGCGCCGGCCATCGCCGTGCCGGCGAGGTACGGCAGCAGGCTCGGCCACCGGAACGCGATCGGGATCAGCGGCAGGGCGAGCAGGGCGAGCGGACCGCCGACCACCCCGAGGACCAGCACCGGGAAGACCGCACCGAGCAGCCACCCGGGCGCCGGCGCCGCTTCCCAGTCCTGTGGGGCGGTGGCGTCCCGCCGCCCGCCCCGGCGCAGCAGGGCGGGCACCGCGGCCAGCCCGACGAGCACCAGGACGGCGAGGCCGCCGCCGACCAGCCCGAGGTCGTAGGTGGTGCCGGGGGTGAAGGTGAGCTGTACGGTGCCGCCGGTGCCCGCCGGTACCACGTAGCCCTGCTGCCAGCCGTCGAGGCGGACGGACTGCAGCGGTTTGCCGTCGAGCGTGGCCTTCCAGCCGGCGTTGGCGTTCTCGTGCACCTGGAGGTAGGCGGCGTCGCCGGTGCCGATCCGTACCGTGCGCTCGTCCCCGGACCAGGCGAGGACCTCGACGGTGCGGCGCTCGCCCGGTTTGGTGACGGGGGCGGCGGTGCGGGCGGAGAGGGTGAGGTCGGTGACGGCCAGCGCGCCGTCGTCGGAGGTGGAGACCCGGTGCGTGCCCTGGCCGAGGGCCAGGGTCGGCCCGCCGGCCGGGCAGAGGGTGAGGGCGACGGGGCGACGGTTCTCCAGGTCCGCGACCGTGCCGGAGACGGAGGTCGGGTGGCCGACGCCGTCCACGGTGACGATCGGCCCCCGGCCGCAGGGCAGGGCGAAGGACGCTCCGCCCGACGGCTCCTGGGCGGCCGGGCTGCCCTGGGCCTGGGCGGTCGGCGTGCCCTGGGCGGTCGACGGCGTCTGGGCGGCCGGAGGGCTGGTCAGGTCGGCCAGCGCCGGGATGTGCACCTCGGTCAGCCCGACCGGCAGTTGGAGGTTCTGACCGGCGAGCGGGTTGTGGACGACGACGGGCGCGGTGCCGGTGACGGTGATCGTCAGCCGGTCGGTGGTCAGCGGGGCGAAGCGGACCAGGCCGTTGGCGTCCACCGCCGCGGCGACCGCGTCGGTCGGGGTGCTGAGCTGCACCTGGGTGGGCCGGGCGGAGAGGCCGTTGGCGGCGCCGAGCACCAGGTGATCGATGCTGCGGCTGCCCTGCCAGGCGAGCCGGACGGTGGGCCGGTCGCCGGCGATCCAGGCGGTGGTGAAGTCCCCGTCGAGCAGGTGGCGGGCGCTACCGGAGGTGGCGGAGTCGACCGTGGCGCCGATCCGTCCGGCGGCCCGGCCGGGGGCCACCTGGTCGAGCAGGGCGTCCAGGGCGGGTCCCGGGAGCGCCACGGCGCTGCCGGTGACGGTGAAGTCGCCCGCCGTGCTGGTCAGTTGGCGTTCGAGCCCGGTCTCGGCGGTGCCCGACCGGAAGGTGCCCGGGTCCAGCGTGCGGTGCAGCGAGTAGACGTCGGCGGGCGCGCCCGGGAGGGACAGCACCCGGGTCGCCCGGACGCCGGGGATCGCGATCTCCGCGAAGCCGGCCCCGCCCACCCCGGTGGCGGAGGTGGCGGCGCCCTCGATGGTGACCTTCACCCAGGTCGTCGGCCCCGCCGGGGCCCGGACGGTCTGCGCGACGGCCTGCGGCTGCAGCGTGCTCACCGCCGAACCGCGCTCGGTGGTGATCCTGACCTTGGTGACGGTCGGCCGCAGCGTGCCGCCCGCGAGCGGGGTGACCTGGAGCGTGGCCGGGAGGTCCACCGACCCGTCGAGGTCGATCCGCAGCCACTGGCCCACCGGGTCCGCGCTGCTGCCCTCGGCCCAGGCCGTGGCGGGGTTCCCGTCGAAGGCCCCGACCGGGTCGTACTGCGGCAGGGCGAACAGCCAGGAGCCGTAGGAGGAGGCGGTGACCGACCGCGCGCCCTCGATCACCGCGGTGGTCTGCTCGGAGGCGGAACCGGCCGGGCCGGAGGGCAGGATCTGCCGCGGTGCGCGGCCCGGGTCCTGTCCGGCGTCGGGCGGATTGGTGCCGGTGGCCGTGTAGGTGTACGAGTTGTTGCTGTCGACCAGTCCGAACAGCGTGTCGCTGCGGCGGTGGCCGTCCGCGGCGGCCCGGATCGCCGCACCGGCTCCGGCCGGCAGCGGGTCGCCGGAGAGGACCACCGGACGGTCCGTCACCGTGCCGTTCGCGGAGAGCTGGAGCAGCGACTCGGTGCCGCCGCTGACGACGGCGGTGTCCGCGACCGGACGCGTGGTCACCCGGCCCGGCGCGGCCGCACCGCCGGCCGGCGCGAAGACCTCCACCGCGTCGTACGTCCGGTGCAGGCCCTGGACCTGGACGGGGGTGTCCGGCGGGATCCGTCCGGAGCCCACCGGGGAGCCGAAGCCGGTCACCCGCTCGTAGCCGGAGGCCAGCAGGGTGGCGCGCACCGTCTGCGGCGGGATGTAGCCGGCCTGGTCCGGATCGAGGTCGTTCCGGACCACCAGCAGGTGCAGGCCGGCGCGCTGCAGGAAGGCGCGCAGCCCCGGCACCCGGGTGCCGGTCCCCAGGGCCTCCTGGATCGCCTCCAGGTAGCGGCGCTCGCCCGCCTGGCCGAAGGGCACGAAGTTGTACTGCGCCCACGGCGAGGCGGCCAGCACGTCCAGCGGCTCGTCGATCGTCGAACCCCAGGTGTACAGGCCGTGCGCGTCGGCGGGGACGACCAGGGCCCGGCTGTCCGGCGAGTGGGCGGACAGGTACGCCGCGGTCTGCTTCCACTGGGCGGGCAGCGCCTCGAACGCGCCCGGCTGGAGGACGTTGCCGTTCAGGTAGGGCAGTGCGAGGCCGGGCAGGACCGCGAGGGCGACCAGGCCGGGGACCAGCCGGGGCCGGGCCGCCGACCGGGGGAACGGCCGCCCGCACAGGTGCGCCAGGCCCAGGGCCAGCGCCAGGGCGAGGCCGGTCTGGAACTTGTAGATGTTGCGCAGCGGCGCCAGCGCGCCGTCCAGCAGGTGCTGCACCGTGCCCGCGAAGGGCGCGCCGGCGGAGCCGCCGTACCCGGCGAGGGTGATCAGCGCGACGGTGCCGACGACCAGCAGCAGCCAGCGGCGCTCGGGCAGGTCGCGGCGGGCGAGCCCGGCCAGGCCGAGCGCCGCGGCGAGCGCGGAGCCGGCGACGACCAGGACGTTCGCCGCGACGTCCCAGCCGGCGGGCAGCCAGGCCGAGCCGAAGTGCAGGTAGGCCACCCAGTTCCCGGCCCCGCGCAGCAGCTCGGTGGCGGACATGGTGGCGGTGGTGGTGGACGCCTGCTCGATGTACCGGAGGAAGTCGGCGCCGTAGGAGTTGAGCAGCAGCAGCGGTACGGCCCACCAGGCGGTGGCCAGCAGGACGCCGGGCACCCACCAGCCGATGAGCCGCCACTTGCGCCCGCCGCCGGGCCGGCTGAGCAGGTAGAGCCCGACCGGCAGCAGGGACGCCGCCACCGAGGTCGCGTTGACGCCGCCCATCAGCGGGACCACCAGCGCGGAGCGGAGCGCGGCGGCGCGCGCCGAGGCGATCCGGGTCAGCGGCAGCAGGACCCAGGGCAGGACCGCCCCGGGCAGCGCGGCGGCCGAGGTGGACCCGACCACGATGGTGAACACCGGCCACAGGGCGTAGCAGGCGGCGCCGAGCAGGCGACTGGGCCGGGTGCCGTACCCGAGGCGCTCGGCGAGCCGCAGGGCTCCCCAGAAGGCGGCGGTCACCACCAGGGACAGCCACAGCCGCTCCGCCAGCCAGACCGGCAGGTGCAGCAGGTGGGTCAGCAGGTAGTACGGCAGCATCGGGAAGGCGTAGCCGACGTACTGGTTGGACAGGCCGCCGAAGCCGCCCTCGCTCTGCCACAGCGTCCCCAGCGAGCCGAGGAAGCCCACCGGGTCGAGTGCGACGGCGAGTTTGGTGTCGAAGGCGGTCCGCCCTGGCGCGGCGGCCAGGAAAGCGGACAGGACCAGCAGCCAGCCGGCGGCGAGCCAGCGGCGGCCGGTGCGCGGTTCGGCGCGCGGCCCCGCGGGCGGCGCGGCCGGGAGCTGCAGCGTGGGGGCGCTCATTCGGAGGTTCTCCGCATCACCAGGAGAAGGTTCCAGGACGCGATCTCGCGCAGCCCCGGAACGCGGACGAGGGTCTCGGCCAGGAACGGCCAGTAGCGCGATCGTGCGGAGAGGACCTCGACGTCGCCGCGCCCGCGCACGTGGCGCAGCACCGGGCCGATGTGCACCCGGTGGAGGTTCACGCCGAGGGTGTGCTTGGCGTCGCGCCCGGTGCGCCGCCGGTAGCGGCGCCGGGCCCGGTCGGCGCCGAGCAGGTGCCAGGGCGAGGTCTCGTGCCCGCCCCAGGGGGAGAGCCAGTTGGTGTACGAGACGTACACCAGGCCGCCGGGGCGGGTGACCCGCACCATTTCGCTGATGAAGGTCTCCGGGTCGGGCACGTGCTCCAGCACGTTGGAGGAGAAGCAGACGTCGGCGGCGCCGTCGGCGAGCGGCAGCCAGTACCCGTCCGCGACGACCGCGTGGGCGGGCGTACGTCCGCCGCGGGCGTGCAGTTCGGCGAGGTCCGGTTCGAAGAGGTAGGCGTGCGCGCCCCTGGCCCGGAACGCCTCGGTGAAGTGGCCGGCGGCGCCGCCGACGTCGGCGACCACCGCCCCGGCCAGCGGGGTGTGGCGCTCGACCTGGTCGGCGGCGTCCTCGGCCAGGAGCGTGTAGAACCTCTCCGGGTCGCTCTGCTCGGCGCGGAAGGCGCGGAACAGCGCCAGGGAGCGGCGCAGGGAGGGGTCCTTCACGAGCGCTCCGCCGTGGTCCGGGCCGGTCGCCCGGCCGGGCCGACTCCGGCCGGTTCGGGTCCGGAGCGGCTCGACTCGGACCCGGAGCGAGCCGGCTCGGGTCCTGACCCGGCCGGAGTCGGCCCGGGCCGCCCGGTGCGGTGCAGGGCCACCGCTTCGGCGGCGGCCGCCTGGAAGCGGTCGACGCTGTGCTCCCAGGTGAGCTGCTCGGCGCGGAGCCGGGCGGCCGCGCCCATCGCGGCCCGGCGTTCGCCGGACAGCGCCAGCGCGCTCCAGGCCGCGGCGAACCCGCTCGCGCCCCGGGCGAGCAGCCCGGTCCGGCCGTGGACGACCGAGTCCCGCAGGCCGGGGATGTCGAAGCCGACCGCGGGGGTGCCCCGGACGGCGGCCTCGGTGACCACCAGGCCCCAGCCCTCCAGCGAGGACGGGTGCAGCAGCAGCCAGCTCCGGCAGAGCAGGCGGTGCTTCTCGGCCTCGTCGACCCGCCCGGCGAAGACCACGCCGGGACCGGCCTGCGCTTGCAGGCGGGCCCGTTCCGGGCCGTCGCCGACGATGACCAGGGTGCCGCCGGTGATCGGGCGGACCCGCTCCCACAGGCGCAGCAGCAGGTCGATCCGCTTGTACTCCACCAGTCTCCCGACGGCGGTGAACAGCGGCTCCTCCGATTCGGAGAGCAGCGGCGGGGGCGTCTCGACCCCGTTGGGCACGAGCCGGATGCGGTCGGCCGGGACGCCGATCCCCGCCATCGCCTCGGCGGTGGAGGGGGACACCGCGACCATCAGGCTGCGGCGGTGGGTCCGGGCCAGCGCCCGGTGCTCCAGCAGCCGTCCGACCCGGGCGACCGGTGCGGGCAGGCGCTGGCCCCAGAGGTCGGTGTGCACGTGGTTGACCAGGCACAGCACCGGGCCGCGGTACCAGAGCGGCGCCAGGTAGGGGACGCCGTTGCACACCTCGACCAGCAGGTCGGTCTCGCCGACGCTGCGGCCGAACGCGCGCGGGGTGCGCAGGAAGTGGTCGTACGTCCCGCCGGAGGAGATCACCCGGTAGGTGCGGCCGACGGGTGGTTCTGCACCGCCGCAGAGCAGGGTGACCTCGTGGCCGCGGGCGGCCAGTCCGGAGGCCAGCCGGTCGACGAGCAGTTCCGAACCGCCGGCCGCCGGGTTGGCGAGGTCCCGCCAGGCGAGGACGGTGATCCGGCGGGGCGCGGCCGGCTCAGGCCGCGTCGCCGCGGGGGCCGGGGGCGGGTGCGGGGACATCTGATGTGCCATGGGAGCTCCTGGGAGGGGCGCAGTGCTCAAGGCAGGGGGACGGGGAGGGGGTGCCGCGGCAGGGGTGCCGGGACGGGGAGGTACGGGGGGCAGTGCTGGGGACAGGGCTGCGCAGGGGGTTGCACGGGGACCGGGGGTGACCGGTGGAGGGGCAGTCGCACGGGAGGGACCGGGGGATGCGGCTGGCGGCGCGCGGGTGGCGCGCGCCGCCAGTCTGGGCTGTTGCTACCGCCCGGTACTACTCACGGAATTGCTAAATTCCGGTCGGGTTCACGCGGAACGCGCGATTCCTCTGTCACTTCTGCGAGCGGGGGGTGTCACCGCGCCCGCTCGGTGGCACCCCGCACACCCGGCGGGTGCCACGGCACGCAGCCGGCTGTGCCACGGCCTTCACCCGGCGGGTGCCACGGCTCCGTCACTGCGCGGAGCGCCGGCGCAGCAGCGCTCCCCCGACCGCCAGCGCGACCAGACCCGCCGCCCCGGCGCCGAGCGGACCGACCGTCCCCACCAGCTCCAGCTTCCGGGCGGACGCCTGCGCGGTCCGCACCTGGTTCGCCCGGCTCTCCGGCGTCATCGTGAGGTCCGCGCGCAGCAGGGTCAGCAGGTCGGGGCCGTCGGCCGAGGTCCGCAGGGTCACCAGCGGCTGCGTACGGGCGTCCATCACGACTCCGGTCACCGGGTCCACGACCACGCTGAACCCGCCGTTCGCGTAGTACCGCTCGGCGACGACCTGGCTGCTCCCCGGCACGCCGAGGACCTTGCCCGGGAGCTGCTGGGTGCCCACCCTGGTCGGGCCGAGCACCGCGCCGTAGCGGTAGCCGGTGCGGCCGTTCACGGTCGCGGTGCCCTGGTAGTCGAGGGTGACGGTGCCGCCGAGCGTGGAGTCCCAGTAGGTGTACGGGCGCCGGTCCAGGCCGAACGGGAACTTCAGGTACGCCTCGCCGGAGAAGACCGGGGTCTCGCCGTGCGAGTGCAGCGGCAGGTTGGTGCGGCGGTCGGTCACCCAGCGCTCGACCGTCCACTGCACGGACCGGCGGGGGTCGCGGAGTTCGAGCGTGGCCGCGGTGTCGATCTGCGTGGAGACGTCCATCACCGCGCGGGTCCCGCTGCTCTGCGCGACGTTGCCCACCACCCGCCGGGTGAGGGTGAGGTCCTGGACGGGGCTCACCGCGACGGCCTTGGTGTCGAAGACGGTGCCGCGGCCCGTGAAGACCGTGGTGGTGTCGGTGTCGACCGGCGTCCTGCGGAGGTTCGGCAGCGCGTACCAGTGCAGCAGCGGTGCCACCACCAGGAGGAAGGCGGCCAGCCCCGTCAGCACCAGGCCGGTGCGGGACAGCCGGCGCGGCGCCGGTGCGGGGGCCGGGTGGGAATCGGTGTCGGGCGAGAGGGCGGGGCTGGGCACGAGAGCGGCGGGGGCGGCGGGCTCCCCCGCGGGCTGCTCGGGGATCTGGCCCGTGGGCACGGACATGATTACGCTCCGTAAGGGGTCGGGGTCGGCACGGACCGTACGGCAGTGACGACGGTGGTGCGGCGAACGGTCCCCAACGGCTGCCCAGTTGAGGCAGATCCCGTGTACATCCCCTGAGCCGGGAACCGTAGGTCCCCCCTTGACGGCTGTCAACGCCGGGGCAAAACTGTGGGGGCACGGGACCGGGCCGGTGCGGATGGTGTCGCCTGCTGTTCGCCCCGCCCACGCGGGGCCATCGGAAGGGACTTCCGCCGCCGTGCGTACCCAGCACCCCGTTCTCGCCGTCGCCCTCACCGCCGCGACAGGAGTGATCCTCGCCGTCGCCGCCGTACTCGGCCTGGTCGCCGCGGCGACCAGCACGCCCGACGGACCCGACACTCCGCTGGTGACCTTCACCGGCTGACCCGCCACCCGGCTGGTGACCTTCACCGGCTGACCCGGCGCACCCCCAGGGAGGCCGCCCGCATGCGCGTACAAGCACATCCCGCCCCGGCCGTCGCACTGCGGTCGGTCTCCGTGTGGAGCACCGTCGGCGCCGCCGACACCGAGCGGTTCATCGCGCTCGCCACCGCCGAGATCCCCACCCTCTCGATCGAGGTGATGCAACAGATCCACATCCAGTTCCCGCAGATCGTCGAGATCTACGACGACGACGGCGTCTCCGGGGTGCTCACCCGGATCAGGGAGGCCCTCGGCCGCTTCGTCGGGAGCGTCCGGGCCGCCGGCGGTCCCAGGATCAGCGGCGACGGCGCCGTCCGCTTCCGCGAGGTCGCCGCCTCCCTCGACCGGTGCGAGGCGCTGCCCGGGCGGGCGCTCGACTTCATGCGCGCGGTCTACCGCTTCGGCGCCCGGATCTCCTGGCGCCGGCTCACCGAGATCGCCGAGTCCGTCGGCATCCCGTCCGCCGCGATGTACGAACTGGCCGAGGCCGGCTTCGACTACATCGAGGCCCTGGTCGTCGAGGCCGCCCAGTACCAGATCGGCAACGAGTCCCTGGCCGCCGGCGAACGGCTCCGCCGCCAGCACCGGCTGGTGGAACTCCTGCTCGCCGACCGGCCGGCCGAACCCCAGGCCGCGGCCCGCTACGCCGGCAACATCGGGTGGCGGCTCCCGGAGACCGTCGCGGTCGCCGTGCTCACCCGCAACGACCGGGCACCCCTGCCACCGGCCCTCGGCAACGGCGTCCTGCTCGACTGGGAGAGCCCGCAGCCCCGGCTGATCGTCCCCGGCCCCGCCCAGACCGGCCGGGCCGACGCACTGCGGCAGGCCCTCCCGGGCTGGACCGGCGCCCTGGGGCCGACCGTCCCGCTGGACCGGGCGGCGCGGTCGCTGCACTGGGCGCAGACGGCGGTCGGCCTCATCGCGGCCGGGACGCTGCCCTCCCCCGGCCTGCTCGACTGCACCGAGCACACCACCGCGCTGCTCCTGCTGCCGCCCGCCGAACTCGTCGACGACCTCGCCACCGGCTGCCTCGCACCGCTCGCCGCCTGCACCCCCGGCCACGCGGAACGCCTCGCGGACACCCTGCTGGCCTGGCTCCAGACCCGCGGCGGCGCCGCGGAGGTCGCCGCCCGGATCGGGGTGCACCCCCAGACGGTCCGTTACCGCATGCGCCAGCTCAGGGAGTTGTGGGGCGACGCACTGGACGACCACGACCAGCGCTTCGCCCTGGAGCTGGTGCTCCGGGCCCGCAAGCTCCGCTCCGCGGGCGCCGCCCCCTGAGGGTTCCCCCGGGCCGAGGTCAGCCCAGGGTCAGCCAGACGATCCGCAGGACGTCGACGGCGGGCGGATCGGCCTCCGGGTCGACGAAGATCTCGCCGGTGACCGCCGGGGCCAGAACGACGTTGCGCAGGTCGCCCCACTCGTCCACCGGCTCGCCCGAGGCCCCGTCCAACCCGGACAGGGCGATCGTCACCCGGGCGAAGAGCACCGGGTCGTGCTCGCCGATCTCCACCAGGACCCTGGACGGCTGGTCCTGCAGGAAGGTCCGCCATTCACCCACGCGCGCCTCCGGACCGCGGCCCACCGCCGCACCACTGACGCCCCGACCGTACCGGCTCCCCACCCCCACCGGAAACGCCCTGCGTGCCGAGCCGCCACGACCGCACCGTACGCACCCCGACCGCGCCCCGACCGCACCGCGGCACCGAAAGCACCGACGGCGCGGTTCGGCTCCGGCAGGTCCCGACCGGACTACTGCGGCCGCCCGGCGAACTCCAGTGCGGTGACCGTGGGGCGGCGGGTGGAGAGCGGGGGGACGGTCAGGGCCAGGGGCAGGAGGGCGCCGAGGGGGCCGCGGGCGCCGGTGGGGCGGATGTCGCGGACGGTGGTGACGGCCGGGCTGGCGGTGTGCAGTTTGGCCTGCTCGTCGGCGTCCATCGACCAGGGCATCGGGGGTGCCTGGAAGTCGCCGTGCCGCAGCCTGCCGCGCAGGGACAGCGCACCGAACCAGCGCGGTACCGCGTCCAGCAGGAACGTGGCACCCGGGAAGCGGTCGGCGCAGCCGGCGATCAGGGCGCGGACCTGCATCGGCTGCAGGTACATCAGCAGGCCCTGGGCGGTGATCAGGGTGCCGCGGCTGCGGTCGACCTCGTCCGCCCAGCGCAGGTCGGTGGCGTCGGCGGCGAGGGAGCGGCGGCGCGGGCCGGGGGGCAGCAGGCGGTCGCGCAGGGCGACGGCGTCGGGGAGGTCGACGCCGAGCCACTGGGCGCGGCCGTTGTCGACCCGCCAGTACTGGGTCTCCAGGCCCTCGCCCAGGCAGACCACGGTGCCGCGCGGTTCGCGGAGCAGGAAGTCCTCCACCTCGCGGTCGAAGCAGGCCGCGCGCAGGGCCTGCAGCTGGGCCTGGAGCGCGCTGGTGCCGAAGCGGTCGGCGAAGGGGTAGTCGATCCGCTCGACGAGTTCTTCGGCCTTCGGGTCGTGCAGCACCGCGTCCGGGCGGCGGGACTCGACGGCGCGCTGCCACAGGGTCCACAGGGCCGTCTCGGGCACGGCGCCGAGGTCGGGTCGCTCTCCGTTCACCGCTGCACGCTCCCTCGCAATCGCGATCACCAGCCCGGCCGATTCTGGCACTCCCGGCGCGTCGCCGCCCGCCGCGCGGCCGTCCGGCGTGCCGCCGCCCGTGGTGCCCGCCGGGGGGGCGGGAGCGGGCGCGCCGGTCAGCCGACGTTGAAGGCGCCGGCCGGGGGCGGCGGCGAGGGGTGGGCGGTGGCGTCGGTGACCGGCGGGGTGCGGCCGGTGAACGCGGCGAGGTCGCGGCCGTCGGTGAGGCGCGCGGGGAAGACGTCGGCGGCGAGGCGGCGGGCCAGGTCCGCGGCGGGCAGCGGGCGGTCGGAGCCCACCAGCAGGATGTTGCCGTAGCGGCGGCCCCGCAGCACGGACGGCTCGGCGATCAGGCAGGTCTCGGGGAAGACCGCGCGCAGGGTGGCGGCCTGGGCGCGGGCGAAGTCCAGCGGCGGTCCGTCGGCGAGGTTGGCGGCGTAGCAGCCGCCCCCGCGCAGGGCCGCCGCGGCGAGGCGCAGGAACTCGACGGAGGTGAGGTGGGCGGGGGTGCGGGAGCCCTGGAAGACGTCGGCGACGATCAGGTCGAGGCCGTCGGCGGGGGTCGCGGCCAGGGCCTCGCGCGCGTCGGCGACCTCGGCGGTGAGGTGCACGCCGGGCCCGTCCCAGGGCAGGTGCTCGCCGACCAGGTCGAGCAGCGGGCCGTCGATCTCGACGACGTGCTGCCGGGAGCCGGGGCGGGTGGCGGCGAGGTAGCGGGGGACGGTGAGGGCGCCGCCGCCGAGGTGGAGGGCGGTGAGCGGTTCACCGGCGGGGGCGAGCGCGTCGACGAGGTGGCCGATCCGCCGGGTGTACTCGAACTCCAGGTGGGTGGGGTCCCGCAGGTCGACGTAGGACTGCGGGGTGTCGTCGAGGGTGAGCAGCCAGCCGCCGTCGCGGTCGATGTCGGGCATCAGCCGGGCGGTGCCGAGGTCGACCGCGCGGCTGACGGGGAGCGGTTCGGGCGAGCCGTGGGAGTCGGCCGGTTCCGGGGCGGGATCGGCGGGGGGCACGGATGCGGACTCGGAGGCGGGCATGGCGGCAGCATAGGCCGGGGGCGCGGGCCCGTGCACACGGAGGCTACCGGCCGGTATCGTCGGTGCCCCGGGCCTGTCAGGCCGTGGCAGAGGTCCAGCAGAGATTGGGTGCGAGAGCCGTGGAGTTCCGAGAAGACATCCTGGGTGCCCCGTACGAGGCGGCGGAGCTGCCGCTGACCGCCGACGAGGAGGGCCCCGTCGGAGCGACACTGGTGCGCCGCCTGGTGCCGGGGTCGGACCGGGCCGTGCTGTACATCCACGGGTACACCGACTACTTCTTCCAGACGCACCTGGCGGACCACTTCGTCGCAGCCGGGTTCTCCTTCTACGCGCTGGACCTGCGCAAGTACGGACGCTCGCTGCGGACCCACCAGTCGCCCAACTTCGTCCGCGACCTGGCCGCGTACGACGAGGAGCTGGACGAGGCGGTGCGGATCGTCCGGGAGGTGGACGGCCACCGGCAGCTGCTGGTGAACGGGCACTCCACCGGCGGACTGGTCGCGGCGCTGTGGGCGGCCCGCCGCAGGGGGCGCGGGGTGGTGGACGGGCTCTTCCTGAACAGCCCGTTCCTGGCCCTGCCGGCCGCGCCCGCGGTCCGCACCCTGGGCGCGCCCGCGATCGACGCGATCGGCCGGTTCGCGCCGACCCGCGCGCTGCCCTCGACCCTCAACCCGCACTACGTCCACAGCCTGCACCGCGACCACCGCGGCAGCTGGGACTTCGACCTGGCGCTCAAGCCCGCCGAGGGCTTCCCGATGTACGCGGGCTGGCTGGCGGCGATCCAGCAGGGCCAGCGGCAGGTGCGGCGCGGGCTGCCGATCGACTGCCCGGTGCTGCTCATGGCCTCCACGGCCTCGGTGGCCAGTACGACGTGGCAGGACGCCCTGCTGCGCGCGGACGCGGTACTGCGCGCCGACGACATCGCCGCGCTGGCGCCCCGGCTGGGCGGGCACGTGACGACGGTGCGGATCCGGGAGGGCATGCACGACCTGGTGCTCTCCGGCGAGACGGCCCGCAAGCAGGTCTTCGACGAGCTCGACCGCTGGCTCGCCACCCACTTCCCGCCCGCGGCGAACTGAACCGCGGGCAGCCCCCGTACGACGGAGCCCGCACCGGTGGGCGGGCGTGATCCCGGCGCCCGCCCCCCGTACGCCTGCTGTGCGCCCGCCCTCCTGTGGAAGGCTGCGGTGACCGAGCGTCACCCGTCCTTTTCGCACGTGGAGTTGATGTCTTCGATGGCGCACCGCGAGCACACCGACCCGACCCTCTACCGCACGCCCGCGGAGGCCATCGCGGCTCCACCGGAGACGCTGGCGTACGTCGCGGCCTTCGACCGGTCGGCCACCCGGCCGGACGCGCTGCTCACCGTCGACACCGATCCGCAGTCGCCGACGTACGGCCGGGTGCTCCACTTCACCGACATGCCCGAACCGGGCGACGAACTCCACCACTTCGGCTGGAACGCCTGCTCCAGCGCGCTCGCCCACGCCTGCCACGAGCAGCCGGAGCGGCGCTTCCTGCTCCTGCCGGGGCTGCGCTCCTCGAAGCTGCACGTGCTGGACACCCGGCCCGACCCGGTGCGGCCCCGGCTGGTGAAGACCGTGACGGCCGAGGAGTTGGCGCGGAAGGCGGGCTACTCCCGGCCGCACACCCTGCACTGCGGACCGGGCGGCGTGTTCCTCTCCTGCCTCGGCGGTGCCGGGCTCAAGGGCGAGGCCGCGGCCGGCGACGGGCCCGGCGGCGTCGCGCTGCTCGACCACACCACCTTCGAGGTGCTGCGCGCCTGGGAGACCGAGCGCGGACCGCAGCACTTCGCGTACGACGTCTGGTGGCACCTGGGCAGCAACGTCGCGGTGACCAGCGAGTGGGGCACCCCCTCGATGGTGGAGGACGGGGTCGTC
Source organism: Kitasatospora sp. NPDC054939 (assembly GCF_053610105.1). Classification (NCBI taxonomy): domain Bacteria; kingdom Bacillati; phylum Actinomycetota; class Actinomycetes; order Kitasatosporales; family Streptomycetaceae; genus Kitasatospora; species Kitasatospora sp. NPDC054939. The sequence continues at coordinate 14,273 of NZ_JBSGXP010000100.1, forward strand.
CCGGAGCTGCTGCTCGGCCGCAAGTACGGGCACGCGCTGCACTTCTGGGAGCTGGACTCGGGCCGCCACCTGCAGCGGGTGGACCTCGGCGACCAGCACCAGATGGTGCTGGAACTGCGCCCGGCACACGACCCGCACGCCCAGTGGGGGTTCGTCGGGGTGGTGACCAGCGTCGAGGACCTCTCGGCCTCGGTCTGGCTCTGGTACCGCGAGGGCGGGGCGTTCACGGCGCGCAAGGTGATCACGATACCCGCCGAGCCCGCAAAGACCGAGGACCTGCCGCCCGCGCTCCAACCCTTCGGCGCCGTACCGCCGTTGGTGACCGACATCAACCTGTCGGTGGACGACCGGCGGTTGTACGTCTCCGCCTGGGGCACCGGCGAACTGCTGCAGTACGACGTCTCCGACCCCTTCCACCCCCGGCAGACCGGCGCCGTCCGGCTCGGCGGGATCACCGCCCGCACCCCGCACCCGGCCGACCCCGGCACCCCGCTGAACGGCGGCCCGCAGATGGTCGAGCTGAGCCGGGACGGTCGGCGGATCTACGTCACCAACTCGCTGTACGGGGCGTGGGACGACCAGTTCTACCCGGCCGGCATCGAGCCGTGGATGGTCAAGCTGGACGCCGACCCCGAGGCCGACGGGCTGACCCTCGACCACCGGTTCTTCCCGCGCGGGGCGGACTTCCGCGGGCTCCGGGTGCACCAGACGCGCCTGGCGGGCGGCGACGCGTCGTCCGACTCGTACTGCTTCCGGTAGGACGGACCGGGCGGACGGCGGGCCGGGGCGGACGGCGGGCCGGGCCGGGGCGGGCGGCGGGCCGGGCCGGGGCGGGCGGCGGGCCGGGGCGTACCGGCCGTGGGCACGGCGGACGGTCGGTGCCGAGCCCGGCGAGCGGACCCGGCGGTCAGCGGACGCCGAACACCGGATCGTGGTGCACCCGGGAGGCGGGCAGGCCGGCGGCCAGCAGGCGGGAGCGCACCTGGTCGACCATGCCGGCCGGTCCACTGACGCAGGCGAGGTGGTCCGACCAGTCCCCGCCGCGGCGGACGGCCTCGGCCAGCCGGTCGCCGCGGGCCGTCCGGGGGTCCGCACCGGCCGGCGACGGGCCGTCGTCCGGGACCGCGATCAGCTCCAACCAGGGTTTGCAGCCGCCGAGTTCGGCCAGGGCCGGCCAGTCGTAGAGGTCCCTGCGGTCGCGGGCGCCGACGAACAGGTGCACCCGGCGGCCGCGAGGGCGGTGCTCGACCAGGTCCTCCACGATCGCCTTCATCGGGGCGAGGCCGGTCCCGCCCGCCACCAGCAGCAGGTCGCGGTCCGGCGTGCCCTCCGGCAGCAGCGAGCCGCGCGGCGGGCCGAGCCGCAGCCGGTCCCCGACGGCGGTCCGCTCGACGAGGGCCGCACTGACGCCGCCGGGTGCCGTCCGCCGGACGTGGAACTCCAGCTCGTTGTCGCCCCGGGGTGCGCAGCCCATCGAGTACTGCCGCCAGGTGTGCGGCAGCAGCGGGTGCTCGACGGTGCCGTACTGGCCGGCCCGGTACGGGTAGGGCTCGCCGGTGCGTACGCGCAGCACGGCGAGGTCCGGGCGGCGGCGCTCGTGGCCGACCACGGTCGCGTGCCAGTACGGCGGTTCGGTGAGTGCCGACTCGGCACCGGAGACCATCGCCGCGACCGTGAAGCGCAGCATCCGCACCCAGGCGTCCTCCAGCTCGCGGGTCCAGCCGGCGCCCGCACGCTCCCGGATCGCCTCGCAGACGGCCTCCTCGAAGGCCCGGTAGTGCACCGGCCGGACGCCCAGTTTGCGGTGGTCGCGGCCGAGCCGGGCCAGGGTGGCGGCGAGCTCGGCGGGACGGTCCAGGTGTTCTATCAGATGGGTGAACATCCGCTCCAGGTGCGCCTGTTGGAAGTCCATCGACTCGGGGAACAGCGACCGCAGGTACGGGCGGCGCAGGAACATGAAGGCGTAGAGGTGGTCGATGAGTGCGGCGAACGGCGCGACGAGGTCCAGGTCGCGCAGGATGACGCGCTGGTCGGCCGCGCCGTCGTAGCCCTCGGCCACGGGCTGCCGCGGTGGCGGTTCGGGCGGGCCGGCGAACGGCGAGGCCGGGGTCAGGATCCGACGGCGCAGACGCATGGCGTGGTGGCGTGCGATCAGTCGGTCGTACTCGCCGGCGGTGCTGGTGATCTCCATGAAGATCACCCTAACGGATCGTCAGATACTGGTCGGACACCGGGAGTTCACCTCGTCGGCGACGTCCGGGCAAGGTTCTCCCCCGGTGTCCGCCCTGCCATTGAACGGGGTGTCGGCGGGTACCGGAAAGGGCCGTTGGTCCCGGCGGCCAGGGCCGCTCGGCCCGGGTGCTGCGGGCGGCCCGGGTGCGACGGGCAGCTCGGGTGGGACGGGCGGCCCGGGTGCGGCGGGCAGCTCGGGTGGGACGGGCAGCTCGGGTGGGACGGGCGGCCGGAACCGCGGGCAGCGGCACTCGCGGGAATGGGTCCGACCGGCCCGCTCTTGGTCGGGGACGGGCCGGCCGGCCCGGTCAGGTGGTGGAGACGGGTTCCCGCCGCCGACGCAGCAGCCGCCGGCGCGGCAGCCCCCGGCGCAACAGCCGGCGGCGCGGCGGCTGGTCCGGCAGCCAGCCGAAGGCGAGGCAGCTGCCGATCAGGCCGAGGGCCATCCCGACCAGGAACCCGCCCAGGTTGGAGGTCAGCCAGCTGGCCAGCGACAGCAGCACGGCGACGACGGAGTAGAACAGCCGCTGGGCCGGGTTGAACAGGATGAGCACCCCGCAGACGACCATCGTCACCGGCACCAGGTAGCCGGCCAGCCCCTGCATCCCGATGTGCAGGACGACGGGCAGCGGGGCCCGCAGGGTGAACAGGATCTCGGCACCGCCGAGCAGCACCAGCAGGCCGCCCCAGAAGGGCCGCCGGCTCCGCCAGCCCGGTCTGCGCCTGCGGACCGTCGCCGCCGCGCCGCCCATGCTCAGCAGCCGTCCGAGCTGAAGCTCAGCCGCAGGTTGGGCAGTTTGAACGCGCCGGCGGTGGTGGCGTAGTTGTGCTGGCGCAGGTTGCGGATGGTGACGGTGTCGGCCTGCTGGCCGAAGACCCCGGGCGGGCCCTTGACGCCGGCCTTGGTGAAGGTGGAGGCGTCACCGCCGATCTCGATGTTGGTGAACGAGGCGTCGCCGGAGAGCAGGTCGGAGTCGGTGGTCAGGTCGGTGGCGGTGACCGGGGTGCCGGCGTCGCCCGCCCTGATCAGCAGGTTCACGCCGCCGAGGTCCACGCTCTGGCAGAGCTTGGTCAGCGCGGCGTTCTTGATCGCCGAGATGACGACCAGCACCTGGCCGCCGGTGTCCCCGGAGTTGGGACTGTTCTCGATCATCTGGTCCAGGCCGCCGAACTGCTCGAAGCCCTGGCCCTCCAGGGCGTCGGCGGTGACGGTGAACGGCATGCCGGAGATCGCGAACTGGGCGGCCAGCACGCCCTGGGCGGTCAGCGCCATCAGGGTGCCCGCGGCGAACACGGCGGGTACGGCCATCAGGGCGGACCGCTTCAGCCGGACCCGGCCGCGGGTGGCGGCGACGGGCGCGGCGGGCGCCGCGGGGGCATCGGCGGACGGGTCGGCGGGCGCACCGGCGGCTGTGCCGGTGGGTTCCTCGGGCGTGCGGGCGGCGTCGTCGGACGTGGCCATGTGTGCTCCCTCGGGTGGTGGGGCGGGCAGGCACTGGCACGTTGTCCTGGCGCGGACAGCGTCTGCGGCCCGGCCGGTCCGGCCGCCCCGTCGGCAGCGGGGCGTCCCCGGTCGGGTCGCAGTGGGTCAACTGGGAAGCTACTGCCCGGTATTCGGTGGGTCAATACAGGTGCACGAAGGATCACCGGGCGCCAGGCGGCGGGCCGCCTCGGCCGGGCCGAGGAACGGGGCCAGGCAGAACAGGCCCAGGACGGGCAGCAGTTCGGGGAGCCGGCGGGTGCCGCCGGAGTCGATGCAGCGGTACAGCGTCGCGTACACCCCGCCGACCACCGCGTCGACCAGGCTCTGCAGCGCGACGCCGTCCGGCGGTTCGGGCACCTCGGCGAAGAACGCCCGGAAGCGGGTGAGGAGTTGCTCCCGCTCCCGGCGTCCGGCCGGCCCGAGCGCCTCGATCTCGATCACCGCCATGGTGGCGAACGCCGGCACTCCGGCGAGCAGTTGGAGCATCGCCCGGAGCGACTCGCGGATCCCGGCGCACCAGTCGGCCTCCGCGGCGAAGGCCGCCGCCATCCGCCGGACCACCACGCCCGTCCCGTGCCGGTGGGTGGCGAGGAAGGCATCCTCCTTCCCGCTGAACTGCTCGTAGAAGACCGGCCTGGTCACCCCGGCCGCCCGGCAGATGTCGCTGACCGTCGCACGGTGGTAGCCGTGTTCGGCCACCGTCTGCACCAGGGCGTCGAAGAGCCGGTCCCGCTGGGTCGCGGCGACCACCTCGGGGGGCAGCCGACTCGGCCCCCGCTTGATCGATCTGGCCGGGTCGCGGGCGATCCGCGCACCGGGCAGCAGCAGTGTCTCGGCACTCCGGGCAGACTTCTGATCCATCGACAACTCCTGTGCACGGCATTGACATTGACGTGGCCACGGGGCTACAACACTGGCAGGTTTCCAACTGGGCGACGGCCCTGCGGCCGGTCGTCCGCTGCCTCTTCGCACCATCTCTCGCGTTCCGATTCCAGTATGGCGAACGCATGCCCGGCGGTGGCAGCCGCCGACGTGCCGCACCCCCCACCGCCGTACGCCGCACGGGCCCGTGGCGCCGGGTCCGCAAGCCGGACGCACCCACCGACGGCAGCAGCGAGGCCACCGGGGCCCGTCCGACGATTCCCGCCGCACGCCGATGCGACGCGCATGGCCGGGCAAGCCCTCACCCCCACCGAACTCCGCACGGAGAGAGGCACACCCTCATGCGTATCCGCCGCACCCTCGGCGGTGCAGCCCTGGCCGTCCTGGCCCTGGCCGCCACCGCCGTCACCCCCGCCCAGGCCGCCGGCGAGCACACCCCCGCCGCCGAGCGCGCCACCACCGCCACCGCCGTCCTCACCCACGGCAGCGCCGGCGGCACCGCCGCCGCCGTCGGCGACGTGCTGACCGCGAACCTGCAGTCCGGCACGTACGCCACCTTCTACTCCAGCGCCACCGGCACCAGCGGCATCAAGTGCGCCGCGTCGTCCTTCGCCGCCACCGTCACCGCCAACCCGGACGCGCCCGGCGTCGCCACCGAGTCGCTCACCACCCAGACCTTCGGCTCCTGCACGAGCAACGTCCTCGGCGTCACCGGCGTGCAGAGCATCACGGTCAACAACCTGCCGTTCACCAACGCGGTCAGCAGCAGCGGCGCCGTCACCCTCGGCCCGTCCGGTGCCGGCCCGATGCAGACCACCGTCGTGCTGAAGACCATCCTGGGCACCGTCACCTGTGTCTACCGCGCCCCCGGCAGCATCAGCGGCACCACCTCCAACACCGCCCAGACCATCGGCTTCAGCTCGCAGGTCTTCAACAAGTACTCCGGCCCGGGCACCTGCTTCGCCGCCGGCTACTTCAGCGCCACCTACGGCCCCGTCGTCGACTCCTCCGTCCCCGGCAGCCCGCACATCTACGTCAACTGATCCACCCGGCGGCCGGGCCGCCGTCTCGACCCGCCGCCCGGCCGCCGGGCACGACCTCCTCGGCACCGTCCGCGAGCCCGCTGTCGAACCGCACCCGGTCCGGCGGCGGGCTCGTCGTCCCGCCCGCCGTCCCCCGCCCCCGTCGTCCCCCACCCCCGGGCGGTCGAAGTGACCCACCGGTAGGGTGCTGGCACCAGGTGGCGGGCGGACGGGAGGCGGCGGGCATGAGTGACGGCGGGACGGGGTTCTTCGGGTCGGTGGCGGACGTCGAGCGGTGCCTCGCCGAGGCCGGGTACCTGGCGTCGACGGCGGTGGCGACGACCGTCTTCCTCGCCGACCGGCTCGGCAAGCCGCTGCTGGTCGAGGGCCCGGCCGGGGTCGGGAAGACCGAGCTGGCGAAGGCGGTGGCCCGGGTCGGGGCGGCACGGCTGGTCCGGCTGCAGTGCTACGAGGGCATCGACGAGGCCCGCGCCCTGTACGAGTGGAACCACGCCAAGCAACTGCTGCGGATCACCGCCGGGCAGGGCGAGAGCTGGGACGACGCCCGCACCGACATCTTCGGCGAGGAGTTCCTGCTGACCCGGCCGCTGCTCACCGCGATCCGCGGCGACGAGCCGACCGTGCTGCTGATCGACGAGATCGACAAGGCGGACGTCGAGGTGGAGGCGCTGCTGCTGGAGGTGCTCAGCGACTACCAGGTGACCGTGCCCGAGCTGGGGACCATCGCGGCCACCCGCCGCCCGTTCGTCCTGCTCACCTCGAACGCCGCCCGCGAACTGTCCGAGGCGCTGCGGCGGCGCTGCCTCTTCCTCCACCTCGACTTCCCGGACGCCGAGTTGGAGCAGCGAATCGTCCGGCTGAAGGTGCCGGGGCTGGACGCGGTGCTGGCCGAGTCGCTGGTCCGGGTGGTGGGGGCGCTGCGGGCGATGGAGCTGCGCAAGGCGCCCTCGGTGGCCGAGACGATCGACTGGGCGCGGACGCTGCTGGCCCTCGGGGCGGAGGGTCTGGACGACGCGGTGGTCCGCGACACCCTCGGGGTGGTCCTCAAGCACCAGGACGATGTGCTGAAGGCGGCCCGGAAGCTCACCCTCGCATGACGACCGGCACACCCCCCGGCGACGACACACCCCCGGGCGACGGCTCGGCCCACCGCACTGGCACGCCCCCCGGCGACGGCGCGGCCCGCGACGGTGCGCCGGACGGCCGGGTCGCGGCCCGGCTGACCGGCTTCGTCCGGGCGCTGCGCGGCCACGGCCTGCGGATCGGCCCCGCCGAGACGGTGGACGCCGCGGCCGTCGTGGAGGTCCTCGGCCTCGCCGAGCGGGAACAGCTGCGGGCCGGGCTGGCCGCCGCACTGCTGCGCTCGGACGGGCAACGGGCGATCTTCGACGCCGTCTTCGACCTGTTCTTCCCGCTGGGCGTCAGGGAACGCGCCGGCGCCCCGGACGAGCGCGGGAACGAGCGCGCGGACGGACCCGGCGGGGACGGCCCCGAGGGCGCCCGCCGGGACCTCCGCGAGGACCTCCGGGAGCGGATCGCCGCCGCCCTGGCCGCCGACGACCGGGCCGCCCTCGCCCGGCTGGCCGCCGAGGCGGTCGCCGCCTTCGGCCGGTACGGCAACGGTGCGGGCGCCACGCCCGGTTCGGACGGCTGGTCCGCCCACCAGACCCTCAGCACCCTGCAGCCCGAGACCCTGCTCGCCCGGGTCCTGGCGGCCGTGCGGGCGGGCACCGGGCTGCCGGACGTCGCCGACCGGCTGGCCGACGAGGAGGTCCGGCGCCGCATCCGCAGCTTCCGCGCCCAGGTCGGCACCGAGGCCCGCCGCCGGGTGGCCGAACTGCGCGGCACCGAGCGGATCGCCGAACGGGCCGTCGCACCGAGCGCCGACCGGGTGGACTTCCTCACCGCCGGCCGCGACCAGCTCGCCGAACTGCGGCGCACGGTGCAGCCGTTGGCCCGCAAGCTGGCCACCCGGCTGGCCGCGCGCCGGCGCCGGGCCGCCCGCGGCGAGATCGACCTGCGCCGGACGCTGCGCCGCTCGCTGTCCACCGGCGGCGTGCCCCTGCGGCCGGCCTACCGCCGGCGGCGGCCCGCCCGCCCGGAGCTGGTGCTGCTCTGCGACGTCTCCGGGTCGGTGGCCGGGTTCGCGCACTTCACCATGCTGCTGGTGCAGGCGATGAGCGAGCAGTTCAGCCGGGTGCGGGTGTTCGCCTTCGTCAACCGGACCGCCGAGGTGACGCACCTGGTGCGGGCCGCCCGGACGGATCCGGAGCTGCTGGCCCGCCGGGTGCTGACCGAGGCCGCGGTGTACGGCTGGCACGGGAACAGCGACTACGGCGCCGCGCTGGGCGAGTTCGCCGACCACCACCTGGACGCCGTCGGCCCGCGCACCTGCGTCCTGGTCCTCGGCGACGCGCGGACCAACCACCGCGACCCCAACCTGCCGGCCCTGCACCTGATCGCCGACCGCGCCCGCCGGGTGCACTGGCTCAACCCCGAGCAGCCGGCGCTCTGGTCGACCGGCGACTCGGCCGCCGCCGCGTACGCCGGCCTGGTCGACATGCACCCGTGCCGCAACGCCCGCCGCCTCGGCGAGCTGGTCACCCGCCTGCTGCCGGTCTGAGCCGCAGGCCACCGACGAACGGAGGAGTCACGATGATCGCCCAGGGGGTGCGGTCCACCGCACCGTGCGGGACGTGCGGCGGCGAACTCGACCTCGACCTCGGCCAGTGGGTCCGCGAGGGACAGCTGTGGTGGGGCCGGGACGGGAACTGCCGCACAGACTGACGGCTCGTCAGATCAGCCGCCAGAGCGGCGCTGTGCCGTTGACCGGGTCCGCGGCGAGGCCACTGCGCAGTCGGCGGACCGCCGCCGGGTCGAGCGCCAGCTCCTCGGCCACCCGGCGCCGGGTGGCGAGCGCCAGGCCCTCCGCCACCCGCCCGGCCCGCCAGCGCTCGTAGCGCGGGACGGCCGGGGCCCCGCCGTCCTCCGTGACGAGCGGCGCCGACCCCTCGCCGGCCGCGGCCCGGTCGCGCTCCCGGGCGATCTCGGAGAAGCCGCAGACCTCCACGGAGGCCAGCTCCGCGTCCGCCAGCGAGCGGGAGTCGGCCAGCAGCCGCGCCAGCGGGTTGAGCGCCAGCACGGCGTCGAGCGGCGACCGGTGAACGCCTGCACTGCGATCGTCGAGCCGTACCGGGTCGGCCGCGTCGCGGATGCCGCAGACCCCCCGGACACCCCGGGCCGCCGCGGCGAGCAGGGCGCTCGCCTCCGACGGGTGCCAGCCGAACACCGCGTCCACCGGCCGGACGTGCTCGGCGGTGAGGGCGAAAGCGGACGGCGGCAGCCGGGCGAACAGCTGCTCCTCGGGCAGTTCGCGGTCCAGCGCCGGGCCCGCGACCCACACGTCGGTGGCGAGTCGGGTCCGGGCGCAGGCCGCGAGGACGAGGGCGTCGCCGAGCGGGCTGCGCAGCGTGGGCTCGTCGCCGGCGGCCAGGATGTCGCCGCCCACGTCGACCACGTCCACCCGGTCGGCGCCGCAGTGCTCGGCGGCGGCGGCGATCGTCCGGGCGAGGCCGGCCGCGCCGTCGTACGGGTCCAGCAGGCCGAGGGCGCCGCCGAGTTCGCCGGACAGCCGGGGCAGCGAGGAGCCGGCCGCGCCGACGGTGGCGGTGGCCGGGGTGACCAGGTCCAGGTGCGGGCGGGGCGAGCGGAGGCCGGCGAAGTCGGCGCGGCCGCGCGGCCCGGGGAGCGGGTCGACGGTCAGCCGTTCCCAGGAGTAGGTGAGCAGGAGCGCAGGGTCGGCCGGTCCGTACAGCGCGGTCCGCACCATGGCCGCCGCGATGGGATCCCCGCCGCCGCCCGCGGCGATGACGATTCGCTTCATGGGAGAACGCTTACCGCATGCACACCGGAATATGACGGACTTTCACAGGCAGTCGACCGGTCTCCCTAGTGTTCCGTGCGAACGTCCCAAGCGCCGCGCCCCGCACCGCCTGCCCGTCGGAGCTTTCGCCGCATGACCGGGCCGTTCGGCGCACCTACCGTCGTCGGGCCGGGCTTTGCCGGAACTTGACCGATATGAGAGGGAGTTGGGCCGATGAGCAGATCGACACCGGTTCGGATCACGCCACGCCCCACGGAGGAGGAACCGGGTCCGGCGGAGGAACTCGCCACCCCGTACCGGCAGTACGTGTACGCCTACCCGCACCAGAAGGCCTACCGCAGGCTGCCGGACGGGCCGCTGCTCAGCGAGGTGTGGGCGGGCGAGCGGCTCGACGCCCTCTCGCTCTACGTGCACGTGCCGTTCTGCGAGATGCGCTGCGGCTTCTGCAACCTCTTCACCCGCACCGGCGCCCCGGAGGAGGTCACCGGGCGCTTCCTGGACACCCTGGCCCGCCAGGCCCTGGTGACCCGGGAGGCGCTGGAGGCCCAGGGCCGCGACATCCGCTTCACCCTGGCCGCGTTCGGCGGCGGCACCCCCACCTACCTGAAGGCCGACGAGCTCACCCGGCTCGCCGACATCTGCGAACACACCATGGGCGCCGACCTGAAGGCCGTCCCGTGGTCCGTGGAGACCTCGCCCGCCACCGCCACCGACGACCGGATCGCCGTCCTCGCCGAGCGCGGCGCCACCCGGGTGAGCATCGGCGTGCAGACCTTCCTGGAGGAGGAGGCCCGCGCCGCCGTCCGGCCCCAGAAGCGGGCCGAGGTGGACGAGGCGCTCACCCGGCTGAAGGCGGCGGCGTTCCCGATCCTCAACATCGACCTGATCTACGGCATCCAGGGCCAGACCGAGCACAGCTTCCGTACCTCCCTCGACGCCGCACTCGGGTGGGAGCCCGAGGAGATCTACCTCTACCCGCTGTACGTGCGCCCGCTCACCGGCCTCGACGGCCGGCACGCCGACACCGGCGAGAGCTGGGACGAGCAGCGGCTGCGCCTCTACCGCTCCGGCCGCGACCACCTGCTGGCCGCCGGGTACGAGCAGACCTCGATGCGGGTGTTCCGCCGCAAGGGCACCGCCGCCGTCGAGCTGGCCGACGACGCCGGCATCAGCGAGTACAACCAGCAGGCCGGGATGGTCGGACTCGGCGTCGGCGCCCGCTCGTTCACCACCGACCTGCACTACACCACGGACTACGCGGTGGCCGTCCCCGAGGTCCGCCGGATCATCGACGACTACATCGCGACGCCCACCGAGGACTTCCGCCGCGCCCAGTGGGCGTTCCGGATGGACGAGGAGGAGCGCCGCCGGATGTACCTGCTGCAGACGCTGCTGGAGAGCGGCGGCACCTCGCTCCCGCAGTACCGGCAGCGCTTCGGCGCGGCGCCGCAGGAGCACTTCCCCGGCCGGTTCCAACTGCTGCTGGAGCGCGGCTGGGTGACCGAACGGGACTCCGCAATGCTGCAGTTGACGCCCGAGGGGATGGCCTGGGCGGACGCGATCGGGCCGCTGTTCTTCTCGCCGCGGGTCGAGGGCGCGATGGCCGCCTACCAGGACCGCTGAGCCCCGCTGCCGGGTCCGGACCGCCGGGGTGCCGGCCGCCGGGTCCGGACCGCCGGGACCGGACCACTGAGCCTGGGGGCCGCCGAGCCCGGGGCCGGTGTGCCGGCGGGGCCGCCCGCCGGGACCCCGGCACGCCTCCGGAGCCGCCCTCACGCTGCGCCGACGACCGCCCCGCGGCGTCGGCGCAGCGGCAGCGCGACCACCACCAGGCCGCCCAGCAGCAGCGCGAGGCCCGCGCCGGACCAGCCGCCGAGCCGCTCGTCCAGCAGCAGCACGCCGAGCACGGCGGCCACCAGCGGTTCGGCCAGGCTGAGCGTGCCGGTGGTCGCGGCGCTGATCCGGCCCAGGCCGCTGGTGAACAGCAGGTATCCGAGCGCCGTGGTCCCCAGGGCGAGCCACCCGATCAGGCCGAGGGCCCGGGGCGAGCCCAGGCCCTCGGGAGCGGCCACCACCCAGGGCGCCACCAGCAGCCCGGCCGCCAGCACGCAGACCGGCGCGGCGGCGGCCGGATCGCCGCCGGCCGCGGTGAGGCGCTTCGTCCCGACGATGTAGACGCCGAAGCTCGCGCCCGCCACCGCGGCGAGCAGGACGCCCCGGGCGTCCGCCGCGCCGCCGCTGCCGGGGAGCAGCAGCAGTGCCGTCCCGGCGACCGCGAACACCGTCCCGGCCGTCCACTTCGCGTCCAGCCGCTCGCCCGGAGCCCCGCCGATCGGCAGGCGGGCGCAGAGCCCGGCCACCACGGGGACGCTGCCGAAAGCCACCGCCGTGGCCACGGCCGCGCCGGTCCGGTCCACCGCCTGCAGGAAGGCGGCCTGGAACAGCGCGGTCACCGCGATGCCGACCAGCAGCCAGCCGCGCACCCCGCGGGCCCCGAGGGTCCGCAGACCGCGCGGGCGCAGCGCGACGGCGCACAGGACGGCGCCGCCCAGCAGCATCCGGCAGCCGCCGAGCGCCACCGGGTCCGCCCCGGTGTCCGCCCAGCGCTGGGCCGGGCCGACCGTCCCCCACAGCACCGCTGCCGCCAGGACCGGCAGCACCCCCGCCCGTACCGCCGCCCCGCCCGTCATGCGCCCTCCCCGACCCCCGGCCACGGCAGCCACCGGACCGGGGGCGCCGACTGCGATGAAGGCTAGATTCGCCCCGCACGAAGGCCAATTGGGGAATGCCATCGCTCCGGCCCCGCCCGTCCCGGGCTTCCCAGGACCTTCCGACAACCGGGGACGGGGCCGGCGCCGCCCGCTGGAGCGCCCGGACGCCCCGGACCGGCCGCCCCCGCGGTCCTGCTGCCCCGGGCCGTCGACAGCCCGTCAGCCGTCCACGTGCCGCAGGAAGTCCAGCAGCGCGTCGTTCACCTCGGCGGGGCGCTCCTGCTGCGTCCAGTGGCCGCAGCCGGGCAGCACGAGGTGGCGGTGCAGCTTCGGTACCCGGTCCAGCAGGTGCTTCAGTGCGTCGGGGCCGATCAGGGCGGTCACCATGTCGCGGTCACCGGCCGCGTACAGGGCGGGCACCTCGACGGTGCGGCCCTCGAAGGCGGCGAGCAGCTCGTTGTTGCGGTCGATGTTCCGGTACCAGTTGAGGCCGCCTGTGAAGGCCCGCTCGCCGTGCCGGGCGTAGTCGGCGGCGAAGGCGGCGATGTCGTCGCCGGTCAGCCAGCCGGGCAGCGCGGCGGGCTCGGGGACGGTGTCCAGCAGGGTCCGGCCGTCCGGGACGACCCAGGGGCTCGGACCGTCGACGGCCGGGTTGTCGCCCGAGCCGCTCGCCAGGATGCGGCGGAAGGACGACGGCAGGTCCTCGGCCAGCTCCGCGTCGGCGACCCCGGGCTGCTGGAAGTACGCCTGGTAGTAGCCGTCGCCGAACCGCTCGCGCGCGGCGGCGATCGGGGGCAGACCGGTCACCGGCAGCGGCGGAACGCTCAGGCCCGCCACCGCCCGCACCACGTCCGGCCGCAGGGTGGCCGCCGTCCAGGCGACCGGCGCGCCCCAGTCGTGCCCGACCACCACCGCCTGCTCCTCGCCCAGCGCCCGGACCAGACCGGTGACGTCCCCGACCAGGTGCAGCAGGGTGTACGCGTCGACGGCGGCCGGCTGCTCGCTGCGCCCGTAGCCGCGCTGGTCGGGCGCCACCACCCGGTAGCCGGCCTCGGCGAGCGGGCCGAACTGGTGGCGCCAGGAGTACCAGCTCTCGGGGAAGCCGTGCAGTAGGAGGACCAGCGGGCCCTCTCCCTGTTCGGCCAGGTGCAGCCGGATGCCGTTGACCTCGATGTCGCGGTGCCTGATCCCGTCGGCCATGACCACTCCTCACCGTCCGGCGGCCACCCCGCCGCTCGGGCCCAGCTTCGGCCACCGGCGCGGACGGCGGCAAGGGTGCCTCCGGCCGCGCCCGGCGGCACCCTCCCGGCCGTCGGAACGGCCGCCTGAAGGCCGTCGGAGGGACCGCCTGAAGCCGCCTGAAGGCCGCCGGAGGGATCGCCGGAGAGCCATCCGACCGCCCCGTCGGCTCAGCGCCTGCGCTGCTCCGCCAGCCCGATCCCGACCGCCAGCAGCACGCCCACCAGCACGCAGCCGGCGTACCCGGCGGTCTCGTGGCCGTCCGGGACGACGAAGCGCAGGAACCCGAACAGCCGGAAGCCGCCCAGCCAGTCCGACACCAGACCGCTGATGCCGCCGACGACCAGCAGGAAGCTCGCAAAACCCAGCAGATTCTTCATACCGTCGACGCTACGGAGGCCGCCCCGGCCGGGAATCCCACTTTCGGCTCGGCCCGGGCCCACGAAAGTCGTCGCCGCCGCGAAGGCCGTCGCCGCCGATCCGGACGGAGCAGCGCACGGGGCGCCCGCCGGGCCGCGCGGGTACGTTCGGCGTGTGCAGACGTCACGCCTCGTCAGGTGCTGGGCCGCCGCCCTCGGATCGCTGGTGCTCGCCGCGGGACCGGCCGCCGCCGCCGCGCCCGCCCAGGACGCGGTGGACGTGGTCGGCGGCGAGCGGCTGGCCCGGCCCAGCGTGCAGGTGGCCCCGCGGGAGGGTGCGCCCGGCCTCCCCCCGAAGCTGACCGGCCGGGCCTGGCTGGTCGCCGACGCGGGGACGGGCGAGGTCCTGGCCGCGCACAACGCGCACCTGCGGCTGCCCCCGGCGAGCACCCTGAAGATGCTGTTCGCCGAGACGGTGCTGCCGAAGTTCGACCGGCTGCGGGAGCACCGGGTCGCCCCCGCCGAACTGGCCTCGATCGGGCCGGGATCCAGCCTGGTCGGCATCAAGGAGAACCACTCCTACCGGGTCGAGGACCTGTGGCGGGGCGTCTTCCTCAGCTCCGGCAACGACGCCGTCCACGTGCTCTCCCACATGAACGGCGGCCTCGGGGCGACCGTGGCCCAGATGCAGGCCCGCGCCGACGCCCTGCAGGCCCGCGACACCAAGGTGGTCTCCCCGGACGGCTACGACATGGAGGGCCAGCTCTCCTCGGCGTACGACCTGACGCTGTTCGCCCGCGCCGGGCTGCGCAACCCGGACTTCCGCACGTACTGCGGCACCCGGGTGGCCCGCTTCCCCGGCGGGGTGGACAAGGCGACCGGGAAGCGGACCGCCTTCGAGATCGCCAACACCGACCGGCTGCTCGGCAGGTATCCCGGCCTGATCGGCGTCAAGAACGGCTACACCACCAACGCCGGCGCCACCTTCACCGGCGCCGCCGAACGCGGCGGCCGGACCCTGCTGGTGACCGTGCTGCACCCGGAGACCCACCAGGCCGTGTACGACGAGGCCGCGACCCTGCTGGACTGGGGCTTCGCGGCGACCGGCCGGGTCGAACCGGTGGGCCTGCTGGTCGACCCGCCCGCCGGCCCGGCCACCGCCGCGGACCGCCCCGCCGAGGGCGTCCTGCCGCGCGCCCTGGAACAGGCCGACGACGCGCTCGGCCCGGCCGGCTGGACGGCCGTCGCCCTCTCCGGCGCGCTGCTGCTGTGGCTCTCCGGCCGGGCGCTGCTGCGCCACCCGGACCCGGTGGCCGCCGCCGAGGCGCTGCCGGGCGCCGTGCGGGTCACCGCCGGCGCGACCGCCCTCGGCGGACGCTCCCGCCGGCCCGGCCGCCGCCTGCTGCGCACCGTACGGGTCCGGGCGGCCGCCCTGCGCGCGCGGCGCCCGCGCTGACCCCGGTGCCCGTGCGACGGGCACTAGGATCACCCGTCATGACCGCCACCCCGCCGCCGTCGCGCGAACTGCTGGAACGCCTGGTCCGGCTCTCCTCCGGCAGCTACCTGCTGCTCACCACCTTCCGCAAGGACGGCACCGCCGTCCCCACCCCGGTCTGGGTCGTCCGCGACGGCGACGCCCTCGGGGTGTGGACGGTCGCCGACTCCTGGAAGGTCAAGCGGATCCGCAACCGCGCCGACGTCCTGGTGGGTCCGTGCGACGTCCGCGGCAACCCGACCGGCGACGCGTACCCGGGCACCGCGGAGATCCGCTCCCCCGAGCAGACCGCCCGCTACCGGACGCTGCTGCGCCAGAAGTACGGCCTGCTCGGGGTGCTCACCCTGCTCGGCAGCCGGGTCCGCCGCGGCGAGCGCGGCACCGTCGGACTGCGGATCACGCTGACCGACTGACCCGCCGGCGGCCCCGGTCCGGGATCCGTACGAACTTCCCCCTCCCCCGCGGGAACCGGGGGCGAACGGCGGCCGACTGCTGCGGTGTGAGTGATGTGACGCCGGGTGGCCGGCCGTTGTGGGTACTGGCGGGGTTCGCCCTGCTGCTGGTGGTGGTGTTCGGGGTCGCGTTCGCGGTCGGCCGGGCCGCGGGGCCGGTCGCGCCGGGCGTGGTGCCCTGGGGCGGGGACGGGGCGACTCCGGGCGGCGGGCACGTGATGGGCCTGGGAGCCGTCCGGTGAGCGCGCCCGAGGTGGTGAGCACGGACCTGGTGGTCGGCGGGATGACCTGCGCGGCCTGCGTCGGCCGGGTGGAGAAGCGGCTGGCCCGGATCGCGGGCGTGAGCGCCGGGGTCAACCTGGCGACCGGGCGGGCCCGGGTGCTGCACCCGGCCGGGGTACCCGTCGCGGAGCTGGTCGCGGCGGTGGAGCGGGCAGGGTACACCGCCGCCCCGGCGCCGGCCGGCGGGGCCGCGCCGCCGGACCGGGAGGAGCCGGCGGACGGGCTGCTGCGGCTGCTGGTGACGGCGGTCCTCGCGCTGCCCGTCCTGGTGGTGTCGATGGTGCCGGCGCTGCAGTTCCCGGCCTGGCAGTGGGCCTGCTTCGGGCTGGCCGTGCCGGTGGTGACCTGGGGCTCGTTCGACTTCCACCGGCGGGCGTGGCGCGGGCTGCGGCACGCCGCGGCGACCATGGACACCCTGGTGAGCCTGGGGGTGGCGGCCTCGTTCGGCTGGTCGGCGTACGCCCTGCTGTTCGGCGGGGCGGGGGCCGTGGGCATGCGGATGCCGTTCTCCCTGACGGCGGACGGCGGCGGCGCGGCGCACGTGTACCTGGAGGCGGCGGTCGGGGTGCCGCTGTTCGTGCTGGCCGGGCGGCTGGTGGAGGGGCGGGTGCGGCGGCGCGGCGGTTCGGCGCTGCGGGCGCTGGCCGAGCTGGGCGCCAAGGAGGTGTGCGTCCGGGCCGCGGACGGCGCGGAGCGGCTGCTGCCGGTCGAACGGCTGCTGCCGGGGACGGAGTTCGTGGTGCGGCCCGGGGAGCGGGTCGCCACCGACGGCGTCGTGGTGGAGGGCGGCTCGGCCCTGGACCTGAGCCTGCTGACGGGCGAGAGCGTGCCGGTGGAGGTCGGCCCCGGCGACCGGGTGGCCGGCGGGACGGTCAACGCGGGCGGGGCGCTGGTCGTCCGGGCCACGGCGGTCGGGGCGGACACCCGGCTGGCCCGGATCACCGCGCTGGTGGCCGAGGCGCAGGCGGGCAAGGCCCGGGCGCAGCGGCTGGCCGACGCGGTGGCGGGGGTGTTCGTGCCGTGCGTGCTGGCGGTCGCGGTGTGCGTGCTGGGCTTCTGGCTGGGCGCGGGCGCCGATCCGCAGGCGGCGGTGACGGCGGCGGTCGCGGTGCTGGTGGTGGCCTGTCCGTGCGCGCTGGGCCTGGCGACGCCGACGGCGCTGCTGGCGGCGACCGGGCGGGGCGCCGAGCTGGGGGTGCTGGTGCGCGGGCCGGAGGTGCTGGAGAGCCTGCGCCGGGTGGACACGGTGGTGCTGGACAAGACCGGCACGCTGACGACCGGGCAGATGCGGCTCGCGGCCGTCACCGTGCTGGACGGCACGGCGCCGGAGGAGGTGCTGCGGGCGGCGGGGGCGGTCGAGCACCGCTCGGAACACCCGATCGGGCGGGCGGTGGTCGCGGCGGCCGTGGAACGCTGCGGGACACCGCTGCCGCCGGTGGACGGCTTCGCGGCGACGCCGGGGCTCGGGGTCGCCGGGACGGTCGAGGGACGCCCGGTCCGGGTGGTCCGGCCGGACCGGGCCGCGGCACTCGCGCCGGAGCTGGCGCGGGCGGTGGCGGAGGCCGGCGCCGCGGGCCGTACGGCGGTGGTGGTGGAGCTGGACGGGCGGGCGGTGGCGGCGCTCGCGGTCGGGGACGCGCTGCGGTCCGGCAGCTGGCGGGCGCTGCACCGGCTGCGCGGCCTGGGGCTGGAGACCGTCCTGCTGACCGGGGACGGGCCGGGCGCCGCCCGGGCGGTGGCCGACGAGCTGGGCATCCGGGAGGTGCACCATTCGGCGTCGCCGGAGCACAAGGCCGAGGTGGTGGCCGGGCTGCGCGCGGCGGGCCGCACGGTGGCGGTGGTCGGCGACGGGGTGAACGACGCGGTGGCGCTGGCCTCGGCGGACCTCGGGGTGGCGCTCGCCTCGGGCAGCGACGCGGCGATCGGCGCGGCCGGGCTGACCCTGGTGCGCGGCGACATCGAGGCGGTGGTGGACGCGGTGCGGCTGGCCCGCCGGACGCTGGCGACGATCCGGGTGAACCTGCTGTGGGCGTTCGGCTACAACGCCGTCCTGCTGCCGCTGGCCGCGGTCGGGCTGCTGAACCCGATGCTCGCGGCGGTGGCGATGTCGCTGAGCTCGCTGCTGGTGGTCGGCAACAGCCTGCGCC